>JBAYFM010000009.1 GCA_041667185.1 Patescibacteria group bacterium
AGCACTCCAGCACTCTCTTCACTACCAAAAACCGGAGCCTGAGCTCCGGTTTTTTAGATTCTCCCTTACGCCTTGATCGACTCGATCTTGATCTCGGTGAACGGCTGGCGATGTCCGGCCTTCCGCTTGTAGCGGGCCTTAGCGTGGAACTTGACCACGATGACCTTGTTCGCCCGGCCGAAACCGAGGACCTTGGCCGAGACCGCGGCGCCTTTGACGAACGGCGCGCCGACCTTGGTGTCCTTGCCAGACTCGTCCGTGACGAGCAGGACGTCGAATTTGAGAGCAGCACCTTCCTGGACATCAAGTTTTTCGACCCGCAAAGTATCCCCTTCTTTGACCAGGTACTGTTTGCCTCCGGTTTGAATGACGGCGATGTTGGCCATATTACGAGAAGTTCTTTAGAAAAAAGGCGCAACCGGGCCATCAAGGCGCCGGCCGACCGTTACGATGAGCAGGAGCAGTTTACCGCTCGGCCCCAACCTTGTCAATATTGATCGTGAGCTTAAGCCCGGTGCGCAGCCCGTGGCGCGCCGCGAACCCCGCCGACACTTCCAAAACCTTGTCGATCGGAGACATCGGGAAATACCGCTCCAGCGGCGCTCCGACCGCGGCCGGCGGCACATCCGTCGTGATATCAACGATCTCATCGCCCTTGATCCAAAGGATATCGATGGCGAATCTCATGTCCTTCATCCAGAAAGCGTAGCGGTCCGCGCGCCCGAAAATGAATAACATGCCTTCTGCGGCCCCCAGCGCTTCCCGGCCGGACAGGCCTTTTTCCCTGGTCGCGGGCGTCGAAGCGACATCGGCCGCGATTTTGATCCGCTCGTCGATCACGACCTCGGCGCGGGCGAACGTCCGCTGCTGCCAGGCGACGAATCCAGCGACCGCGAGCATCACTAAAAGCATGGTCAGGGAAAAGACCAGTTTATTGCGGGACATGTTGTTTTCCGGTTGTTCTTTCAACATGGTCATTCAGGCTGCTGATCTTCTGGGATCGAATCATTCGCCGCTGGCCGAGTCCGACGCCGCCAAGCCGTCCAGAACGACAGGACGGCCGCGATCAGGCTCGCGATGAGTCCGAGGGCGACGATCTTCTCCCAGCCCTGGAGGAACAGCGTGGCTGAACCGAACAGGGCGGCCGCGAAATAATAGAACAGCACGGTCTGCCGCTGCGACAGGCCCATGTCGATCAGCCGGAAATGCAGATGCGTCCGGTCGCCGGTGGCCATGGAGCGACGATACCAGAAGATGCGCCGCGCCACAACGACAACAGTATCGAAGATCGGCAGGCCGAGAACGAGGAGCGCCGTGGCGATCTTGCCGCCCGAGATGATGGCGAGCGTGCCGAGCAGGAAACCGGCCAGCGTGGAGCCGCCCTCGCCCAAAAAGATCCGCGCCGGATTGAAATTGAAGATCAGGAAGCCGGCGAAGGCTCCGGCGACCGCGAACGCCAGGAGCGCCGTGTCCGGCTGGGCGACCTCCTTCATCAGACTCACGGCCGCGATGATGAGCGCCCCGATGACGGTGACGCCGCTCACGAGTCCGTCGAGCCCGTCGAGGAGCTTGGTCGTGTAGATCATGCCCAGAAGCCAGCAGAACGAGAACAGGTCGGCGATGAGCGTCAGTCTGTACGGCAGGCCGTCCCACCACAGGACCGTGAACTGCTGGCGGTCCAGGTAGATCTGGCCGCCGAACGGATTCGTGACGTAGCCCACGCCGATGCCGCTCGCCACCACGATGAGCGCAGCCAGCGCCGGCCAGATGATCTGGCGCGACGGACGCAGATCGAACTTGTCGTCGAGCGAACCGCCAAAAATGAGGATCAGCGCGGCCAAAAGCAGGCCGGCCAGATATTTCAATCTGATATGCAGCGCCGGCAGCCAACCCAGCCAGAGGCACAGACCGACGGCGGCCGCGAGGCCGGCGAAAACAGCGATGCCGCCGAGAAGCGGCGTCGGCCGCTGATGGATCTTGCGCGGCAAAACCGGCGCGTCGAGCACGTCAAAATGCCGGGCTAACCTGATCACGAGCGGCGTGGCCAGGGCGGAAACGGCGAATGATGCCAGAATGACGGCCAAAAACGGCAGCATGATAATTCGCTAGGGGTTAGGGACTGAGGGGGCTAAGTGTTAGGTTTTAGGGACTATCACCTACCAACTACCACCTAATTACTAATTGACCGGCCGCGAGAGGCCGGTTTCTTTATCTTGTCGCTAATCCAATGGTTTCTCTTCCGACTTTTCGTTCTTGGATTTGCCGGCGCCATCCCCCACTTTGCCGATCTCGGACAGCAGGACGTTCTCCACGAAGATGCCGCGCGGATAAAAGATGCGCTCCAGTTCGTTCTTGCAATCCACTTCGACCGAGTCGCGCCGCGTCGAGACGACATCCTGATAATTGTAGCGCGAAGCGATCATGCGCATGCGGCTCCTAATGGTCGGCCGAACGATCTTCGAGACGAAATCCTCGCCGATGGTCTGCCAGATGGTCGGCACCTGATTGGTGTCGAGCCGCAGCAGCACCGTGCCCTCGACGGAGATCCGCTGGCCGTCAAGCGTCTGAGCGACGATCGGCGTGTCGCCGAGCGCCTGCTCGTTCTCCGGATTGAACTTGCGGCTGACGGAGTATTCCAGCGTCTGAGTGTTGAACAGCTTGGCTTTCTGCCAAAATGGGATCTTCAGGTGCAGGCCGGGGGTCAGGACTTTTTTCAGGACGCCGAAACCGAGGTCATAGACGCAGGCCACATAGCCCGGCGGTACATGGATGAACAGGCCTTTGAGCACGTCTTCAACGACGAACGAATACATGATCTTATCCAGGCTTTCGGAGCTTTCTGAAGACATAATTTGTGCCTAAATATGCGCTTAAATCGACGCCGATATTGCTTAGGATAGGCTAAAACGGCGCTTTTGGCAATACGTGGAAGAGACGGAGTGCGGGAGAGACGAAGTGCGGGAGAGACGAAGAGACGGAGCCTGTGACTCTGTCTCTCCCTGACTCCGCCACGTCGCTCGCGAGCGACGTGGCTCCGTCTCTCTCAACGCTTCCCCATAATAAAATCCGCCGGCGTTCTGCCGACGGATACCGTCTCAACTTTTAGCCGCTTTCTCCGTCCGGAACAGTATCTGCCGCAGCCAGAAGACGGCCATGGAGAAGAACATCGAGGTCAGGATGAAGATTGACTTGACCGTCGGCAGCAGGAACAGGGCGACCAGCGTGAACAGCGGGAACAGGATCATGTACATGACGTCCGAGCGGGTCACGAGATGTTCACGTTTCTTCTGCACCGAATAGATCTGCAGGAACAGCACGACCGCGACGACCGCCGGCCAGAAAATGCCGCGTTCAGCGAGATCGAAACCTAGGAACATCGTATTGATCTTGGCTGGGATGACGGTCACCCAGGTGTAAAGCGTTTCTTGGGGCGTGAACTTGATGCCGCCGATGAAGACCTGATAGATAAGCACGAGGACGACGGCCTGGATGCCGAGGACAAAAACTTTAGCCCAATAATTCACCTTGTGCTGCTGCAAGAGCTCACGGATCTTCTCCTTGCGTTTGATGGCGTCGGCTTTGAAGTCGCGCTCAAGGGTGCCGATCTTCTTGTTCAGAGTCTCGTAGCGATAAGCATTGCGCTCATCGATGATGGTGAACGGCATGAGAGCAAGACGCAGAGCGACGGTCAGCTCGATGATGGCAACGCCGAAATTCTCGCCCGCAAAGCCCGAATACAGGAAGATCAAGACGTTCAGGAGCGGGTTGTAGAGATAATCGTGCCAAAATTGTTCCATAGGTCGGGCTATCCGGTTCGGCGCCGCTAAAAACAACCGTGCGCCTCATCAATAAGCCAAAAAGATGCTTTTTGCGCATCCCGGAGACAGTATAATCCAAGATCGCCGTTCGGGCAACCTTTGTGGCTCGGGCCGGAACAGGATTTTTCTATCGTGCGGCCGGCGTTTGGACTGCCGAAAAAGCGGCGCCAGCTAGGACAGGGATAATAAGGCTATGTTAAGCGCTAATATCTCGCGCAAAACTTGATCAGGGTTAGGGTGGTCAAGTTTGACAAAGATCGCCTTTTGTTTTGTACTATGGTCGCTCGTCAATATGATCCGCGTGGTTCGATTGACTACAAACGCTCTTTCAAAAGGAGAAGGGAATGAGTGATTATCAATACGCAAAGGCCCGGGCTCAGATGTATCTCAACAAAATGCGTAACGAGGGTATATCTATCATCCGCTGCGAGTATTGCCTCACTGACCTACGTGAGGTGATCACCAAAGGCAACCTCACCCTCGCGGACATTGGTACCAGTGAGGATGAGCTCCGCGAGCTTTGGGTCAAGTGCTGCAAGTTCAGCGCCCAGCGCTGGCTCGACCACCTGCGTAACGAAACCGTCAATTACGAGTATTGCCTCGATTGCCTGCGCAAAGAGATCGCCAAGGGCGTCATCACCCTCGAGGACATCGGCACCAGCGAGGAAGAGCTTGGCGAGCTTTGGGTCAAGTGCTGTAAGTTCAGCGCCCAGTGTTGTCTTGAGGATCTACGTTACGGAACCGTCGAGTATGAGGCTTGCCTCAACCACTTGCGCGAGGCGGTCGCCAAGGGCGTCATCACCCTTGAGGACATCGGTACCAGCGAGGAAGAGATCGCTTCTTTCGTACCGTAGACAAGCCAAGTTCCCCACACTCGCGCATCCGCGCGGCAGAGAGCACACTCGCTCTTGCTGTTCGGGTGCGCTTTTTTTTCGCGAACGACGTGGTGTTTCTAAAATCAGGGCTTCCAGCCCAAGGGATCTTCAACGATCAAACGACATTCTGGCGGCCGAAAAGACGGCGCCAGCGGAGCGCGGCTCGACGGTCAGGCCGCTGAAACCGCCCGGAACGCCGCGGGTCAGGTTCGTGAAGCCCCAGGCGTCCCAGCGCCACAAGGCCGGCGCCACGACGCCGCACTCAGGACCGGTCGCGCCATACTCGCCCTCGAGGACCGCGAGCTCCTGGCAGCCGTCGCTGTCAGCATCCGCCAGGACGAACTCGCAATTGGGCCGGCTGAGCGCGGAAGACTGCCAGAGCGGACGGACGCGCCCGCCAGCCAGGGAAAACACGGCGAAATGGTTCCGGACCGCGGCATCGTCAGCCGCCCAGAAAGGTTTGGAGCTGCCGAAACTGCCGGCCCGCCAGAAACTGAGCGCAAGCTCGGTGTTCAGGTCGCCGTCGACATCCGCCAGCGCGAAATCATCCACCCACTGGTCTGCGGGCGAACTCCAGATTGCGCCGTCACGGCCGCTCACGACCAGCCGGCCGACTTTCAAGGAAAATGATTCCTCGGCTCCGTCGCCGTTGATGTCCGCGGTCGCGATCCTGGAGATCCGGGACGGACCAGTCATCGCAGTCGCGCCGACCGATTCGATCACGGCCGTCGCGTCCGGCTCGAAAGTTCCATTCGCGGCGTCATAGACGAACGCGGCCCGCTGCCCGAGTCTCGTCCCCAGGCGCGCCAGGATGCGCTCGCGATCAACGCCGGCCGCGGTCTCCGGACGGAACAGATCCCCAATGACGATCGGCTGGAACTCGATCCGGACGATCTCCTGGCCGCGCCAGACGATCTTGGCCATGAGTCCGTCCCTGGTCTCGCGCGACCAGCCCTGATCGAAAACGAAATTTCCGAGACTGTAGATGATCGGCTTGCCGGCATAGGTCTCGACGGTCTGGACGACGTGCGGATGGTGGCCGATGACGAGATCGGCTCCGGCGTCGATGGCGGCATGAGCGAACGCGGTCTGGCGCCGGTTCGGATCAGGGACATACTCCGTGCCCGAATGCATGGAGACGACGACGATGTCGGCGGCGGCGCGGGCGGCGGCGATATCAGCTTTCAAATTCTCGATGTCCATGGCTGCGGTCCCGGGATGATCGGCAGCGGCGAAATAACCCGCTGGTACGACATCGGCGTCGTTGTAAGCCAGGAAAGCGAACCGCAGCCCGGACCTTTCGACGATGGCCGGAGCGCGGGCGGCGGTCGCGTCAGCGCCAGCGCCGGCGTGGGCGACGGCGGCGGCATCCAGATATTTCAGCGTCTCCAGGATGCCGGCGGCGCCGAAATTGGGGACGTGGTTATTAGCGAGCGAAAGAACGTCGAAACCGGCCGAAGCCAGGCTCGCGGCCGCAGCCGGATCGGACCGGAAAACCATCTCCCCGGGCTGGATCGCCCGGCCAGAAAGAAGCGCAGTCTCCAGATTGCCGAAAGTGATGTCGCCGGCGCGCAAATAATCCCGGACGCGCGCGAACGCGGCTTCCGGACCGCCATTCGCGGCCAGCCGCTGCGCCACGGTCCGCGACAGCATCAGGTCGCCGACCGCGACGAGCGAGATCTCTGGCTGGGATTCGGGCAGGGCCAGTTTCGCGGCCCGGAACGTTGCGAAAGCCGCGCGCCGCTCGGCGAGCAAGCCGGCCTCGGCGGCCGCGTCAGCAGCCAGCGGCAACGGAGCCGGATCCGGGATCGCGGCCTCGCCCTCCAGCCGGCTCGCGGCAAACCAGACCGCGGCGACAACCGTGGCCGCGGACACGCAGATCAAAGTCGTGGTCCGGGCGCGTCTCTTCATTTAATTGGCGGTGGTGAAAGCCTTGACCCAGTCCGGACGTTCCGGCGTCTTTCCGGTGTCCAGCATCTCGCGCCACTTGGCATCGGTCAGCCGGTCGTTCATCGGCCAGGGGAATTCATAGTAAGAGTAGACGCCGCCCTTCGCCAGTTTCAGTTCGCCGTCGAGCGGGAAGACGACGAAGATGTTCGAGATGTGGCCGGTCCCCTCCTCAAGCACCTGACCGTTGGGATCGGTCGCCACGTCGGCCACGAGCGCGGCCGGATTATTGTCGAGATAGGACGAACTGCTCGCCTGCGCCGCCGCGATCTCCGCGGCGTTGATCTCATACCACAGATGCTCCAGCTGGCCGCCGAACGAACGGATGAATTCGTAGTCCTCGGCGCTGAGCGGCAGGACGGCCAATTCCTTTTCGGAAATGACCAAGAGCTTCCGCAGCAGCTCGGACATCAGATCAAGATTGGCGGCTGACGGCGCATCCAGAAGCCCGCGCGCTTCGAGCCCGCGCTTGGTCATGGCCGTGAGCGCCAGGAGCCGCGCGTAGACCTCCGGCTCCGGCTGCACGTACCCGCGATCATCGCGCAGACGTTCGTCCAAACCCGCCCCGCCCAGCTCCGCGTAGACCTGTTTGGCGTACAGGATGGTGTCGTGCTTGAGTTCGGTCCAGCTGCCGAGCACGGACTCGAGATCCTTCCTGGCCCAAGCGGCATTCGTCATGAAACTCGGCCAGCCGGCGCCCTTCGCCGCAACGAGCGGCCGCAGCGAATACAGCCAGCCCCAGTACAGATTCTGCGTCCAGACCTCGTCGCCGAGACCGCTGATGTAGGTCCGCAGCTTGCTCATGTTCTCGGGGTAGTCCTTGAAATCAGTCGCGCCGGCGCTCCGGAGCAGCGCGTAAGCCTCCTCCGAGCCGAGCGCGGCCGGGATATCGAGGCCTTTCGGCAGCATCCGCCTTGCGCCCTGCGGGTTCTCTTTGACCTCGCGATAAATCAGGCGCTGGAAGATGGAAGCGTCGATGGTGAACCGCTGTCCCATCAGCCGGAAACCCCTGATCTCCTTCTCGCGGTCGGGGCTGATGGTCTCGTCGAAGATCGGCATCGAGTTGAGCTGCGGCGGTTCGAGCGCCGCGAGAGCGGTCTGCAACTTGCCGAAACCAGCCTCGTCAGCGGCCAAGGCGGAGGCGTCGGCGTCCGCGCCGTAGGCCGACGCGAGCGCTTTGACGAATTCGTGATAACCGATGTCATCGCTCTTCCCGACGAAGAACGCGGTCGGTTCGTAGATCGCGTCCCAGTGCGCGAGCGCCGCGCCGTCGGCGCGCAAAGCCGCGGCCATGAGCGCGGCCGAGCGGACCTCGTCGGCGGTCTTGAACCGGAAGTTCATCCGGCCGTACCACATCATGGCTCTGAAGTACGACTTCAGCAGTTCGGATTTTTCATAATGCCCGCGCGGCACGTACTGCGAATAATCCTCGAGGTAGGCGTCGCCGAGCTTCGGCGGCGGACCCGAACTCCGCTCCGCTCCCATGTTCATCATCGGCGATTCCTTGATGCCGGCGTGAGCGGCGATGAGATCGAGTTCGGCCGCGACCTCGGGCCGGACCTCGGCCGGAGTTTCCGCGGCGCCATTGAGCAGCTTCGCCGCCACGGCGAAAAAAGCGACGTTGCGTTTCGCGGCATTCTCCCAGGCCGTGCCTTTGAGTCCAGTCAACTGTTCCCGCGAGGCACGCAACAGCCGCGTTGTCAGCGCCCGGGCTTCGGCCGACAGTTTGCCGGTCTCGAGCTGCTGCAGCAGGTTGTCGAACATCAGGTGATAATTATGGACCACGGCATCGACAGTCACGAAACTCGGCAGTTTATCATAGCGGTTCTTCTCGTAGAGCTGGAAAAATTCCTTGGTCCAGCCCGGCGTCACGACGAATGCGTTCCGGACGAGCAAATCTTTGGCCGCGTCGGAGAGATAAAAATCGCCGGCGTTCGGAATATTCCCCAGGTCCGCGCTGACGGCATAGGGTTTGCCGGCCGGTTTCACGTTCGCAACCACCGGTTCATAGAGCGCGAATGCTCCAGCGGCCGCGATGCCAGGGATCGGACGCAAGTCGTCAACCGCCTGATCCGGCGCGTTCACGGACGGCGTCGGAACCGCAGCTGGCTTAAACGGCGAACTGAAATACCAGAAGGTCAGGATGATGGTTCCGCTATAAAGCAGAGAGCCGACCAGGAACTTCAGCCAGGACGGCTGATTTTTCCAGATTCCGGCGCTCTTGACCGCCGGAGCGGCGGCCTGATCTTTCGACTGGTCCATAGACGTATATATAATGAGTAGCTGCTGCTCGCAGTGTAGCAAATCGCGACCTATCCGGTTAGTCGCGGGCCGATCGCTGAGACAAGGGTGGGAGTGCGGGAGTGCTGGAGAGACGGAGTAAAAGAGTTTGGGAGAGTGCTGGAGTGCTGGAGTGTTGGAGTGTAAGAGCTTTTGTCGGGTCTCCCCCACTCCTCCACTCCCGCACTCTCCCGTTCAGTGGATCGAAGAGTGAGGAAGTGCTGGAGTGCGGGAGAGACGGAGTCAGGAAGTGACGGAGTCTGGGAGAGCTGGATTTCCGTCTGCTCTTTTTCGCCCGGAGAGGCTTTTGACAAAAAGATTTTTATGCTAGACTCTGGTCCAGAATAAGGAGGTTCATCATGAAGTATGTGAAGCCGATCCTGAAGATCTTCAACCCGTTCATTTTTATCATCAACTTCTTCAGGTACCTGGCGCATGCCGAGACCTATCGCGGGATGCCGGCCCGTTATGAGGCCTGCGATTTCGGCCGGGATCTGAAGTACTTCTAAGGTCAACGTTATCGGAAACAACGCCGACCAGATGCAAACGGACTGCGAGCAGTCCGTTTTTTATTGTCCCAAAACCCCGGATTTTGGAAGTCGCTCGCTGAATATTGGCCGATTGTGCCCATTGGGAGAGTGAGGAAGTGTGGGAGTGCTGAAGTTCTGAAGTGCGGGAGTTCTGGAGTTCTGGAGTGCTGGAGTGCAGGAGAGACGGAGATGCGGAGGGTGGGGCTGGATTCCCGCCTGCCCTTTTTCGCCCTGAGAAATTTTTGACAAAAAAGATTTTTTATCACCTGGTGTCAGGCATTCATTTTCGTCGTTCGCGAACGACGCGACGAAGACAAAAAAAGCGGCCGAGCTAAGCTCGACCGCCTGAGGCTGTCCGGAAACTAGAACGGGTATTTCCCCTGTTCCGCCGCGGCGTCGCCGATGCGGCGCTTGAGCGCGACGAGATCGTCGAGAGGCGCCGCCGCCAGCAGATCCAGGACTCGCGCGACCTTGTTCTGCCGCTCGAGTCCGGAGCTGAGCGCTGAAAGAACGCGGACGCACTTGTCCGCCGCTTCCCGCTGCGCGTGGCAGAAGTAAGCGCGCACGACCGCTTCGGCGAGCTTCGCGTCGGCTCCGGCAGCCGCCAGCTTCTCGTACCGCAGCAGCGCCGATTCCATGGCGAAGACCGCGAGCAGCAGATCAGCCAGAGCGAACAGCAGCTGCTGCTCGTCCTTGAGCTTGGCCTGCAGCGTCATCATCGCCTCGCCGAGCGCGTAAAGCACGGCTGAGCGCACGGCGTCGAACGCCGGACGAAGCGCCTTCGGTCCGGGCTCGATGACCTGGCGCGTCCTCGTGACCGAGAACGGCAGTTGATCGGCGGCGCGGCGAACAGCGAACTCCGCGAAGGAGCGCAGCTGCTTGGCCGTGGCCAAACCCTTGGCCAGAGTGCTCTTGCGTCCGCGCTTCACAGCCGCGGCCGCCTGGCCTTTGGCCGCGCCGACGAGATCGATCCGGCCCTGGAGATGGCGTTTGAGGACCTCGCCGACCGCGAGCATGCGGTTGATCTCGTTGGTACCCTCGAAGATGCGGTTGATGCGCGAGTCGCGGTACATGCGGGACGCCGGGTATTCCTCGACGTAACCGTAGCCGCCGTAGACCTGCACCATCTCGTCGGCGACGTTGCCGAGCATCTCGGAGAGTCCCACTTTGACCAGCGAACACTCGACCGTGTACTCCTCGATGGCCTTGGTCGCCTCTTCCGGCGTCTTGGCGCCATGGAGCCGGCTGGACAGGAGTCCGGCGGTGCGGAAAACCATGGACTCGCCGACCCAGCCCGCGACCACCATGTCGGCGATCTTGGCCCGGATGCCGTCGAAGTCGAGCAGCGGCTTCCCGAACTGTTTGCGTTCGGAAGCGTACTGCACCGCGGAGTTCACGGACGACTTGATGGCGCCGACCGCGCCCGCCCCGAGCTTGAACCGTCCGAGGTTCAGCGTGTTCAGGACGATCTTGTGGCCCTTGCCGATGGTCCCGAGCAGGTTCTCCGCCGGCACCAGCGCGTCCTCGAAGACGAGCCGGCAGGTGGACGAACCGCGGATGCCCATCTTGTGCTCTTCGCGATCGATGCTGAGACCCGGCGTCCCTTTCTCGATCACGAGACAGGCCATCTTGGCGTTGTCGCCGTCAATCTTCACGAAGACCGTGAAAATGTCAGCGATCTTCGCATTGGTGATGAAGACCTTCTCGCCGTTCACGACGTAATGCTTGCCGTCGGGCGAGAGCACGGCCTTGCACTTGGCCGCCAAGGCATCGCTGCCGCTGCTCGACTCGGTAAGCGCGTAGGCGGCAATGAGACCGCCGGACACGATGCCCGGCAAAAAGCGGCGCTTCTGCTCTTCGTTGCCGAAGTACAGGATCGGCCAGGTGCCGATGCCGCTGTGCGCGCCCACGGCCGTGGCGTAGGAACCGCTCCCGCAGCCGCCGATGGCCTCGAGGACCAGCGCCGACGTCGTGAGATCCTGGCCGAGACCGCCGAATTCCTCCGGCAGATCCACGCCCAGCAGTCCGAGTTCGCCGGCCTGACGGATCAGGCCTGTGAGCAGCTCGTAGTCGTGCTCTTCGAGAGCCGCGACTTTCGGCGTCACTTCCTGTTTCATGAAGTCAGCCACGGCTTCGCCGATGCTGCGCTGTTCCTCGGAGAAATCCTCCGGCGTACAGACGCTCTGGCTGTCGTTGCGATCGACCAAAAATGCCGCGCCGCGAACTTCTTTCTTGCTCTTGGTTTCGGTCATGCGTCACTCCGCGTATGTGGTGGGGAATGTGAAAGAACTCACATGGTCCTTACCATATATATGGCTAACCGTCAATCTCGGCGGCAACCGGCCAAGATTGCCTGAGCTGAGCTTATTTTCGCCCCGGCCCAGACGTTTTTGACGTTAATCAACGCTTGTGTTTAGATAGCCCCGTGTCCTTTACAATCAAACAAGAACACGGGAGGTTCCGATGTCATCTGCAACCCGTACCAAACTGGCTGTACCGGCGGAAAAGCTCCGTCTGACCTGCGCTCCTGTGGCCACTGACGCCGCTGCCGATCAGAGCAAGACCGTCGTCCAGAAGGACGCCCTCGCCTCGATCGAGCTCGGCCTCAAGATGTCCGACAGCGACTACTCGAAGAGCCACTACAACGTCATCGTGGTCGGCTCGCCGAACACCGGCCGCCGCGCCAAGACGCTGGATTTCCTCCGGCAGTACATGGCCGGCATCGACGCCGCGCCGCCGGATCTCGTCTGCTTGTACGATTTCGCCACGCCGCGCCGCCCGGCCATCATTTCCGTGCCGAACGGCAAAGGCCGCGAATTCAAGAAGCGCCTCCAGGCGCTCGGTAAGTACGCGACCAAGATCATGCCGCAGCGCGTGCAGGAGGTCGGTCAACAACACCTCACGGCACTCTCGGAAGCGCTCACCCAGCTCTGGGAAGAGGCCGACAAGAAGGTCCAGGCCTGCCACCACCTGATCATCATCCACGAAAAGAAGCGCCACCTCACGCTCATGTCGCTCGCCCATCCCGGCGAACCCCTCAGCGAGGAAGAGTTCAACGCACTCGATGAAGACATCAGGGCGCAGCTGACCAACGGCGAGAACTCCCTGAAGGCGGAAACGATCTTCGAACTGACCAGCCTGCAATCCAGGGAACTCGTCGATCTCCGCCTCGCGGCCAAAAGCAAGGCCGAGCACGACGTCATCCAGGAGATCCTGGACAAACAAGTCGCCATCCTGAACGGCATCGTCGGCGAGAACGCGGTCTTCAGCCGCTATCTCGATGAGCTCAGCAAAATGATCTTCCAGCATGCCCTCAAGGAACCGGAAGACAAGCCGCAGCAGAGCTCGATCATGAAGCTCATGAACCGCGACAGCCAGGATGACGGATCGAAATCTCTCGAGCTGCTCACGCAAGTGAGCCTGCTCGCCGACAACTCCGAGAACGCGCACCCGCCCGTCGTCCACGTGGCGGTGCCGCAATACTCGGAATTGTTCGGCCGGATCAACGCGCAGATGGTCGGCCAGGACTCGGTCCGGGTCAACCACACGATGATCGACGGCGGCGCATTCCTGAAAGCGAACGGCGGCTGCCTGGTGCTGGATCTCGATGATCTCTTGCGCTGGGGCGGCGGCATCGCTTTCTACAAGCTGCTCAAGGTCATCCGGACGCGAGCGCTCGCGATCGAGAGCAAAGGCAAGTTCATGGACTCCGAGACGCTCGTCGACTTCCGCACTCAGGAGACGCCGGTCAACGTCCGGGTCGTGGCTATCTGCAGCCACTACCTGGCCCACGCCCTGCGCCACCACGAGCCGGAATTCGACAACCTGTTCCGCATCGTCGCCGAATTCGACGACGAGCTGAACGTGGCTGACGCCCCGGCGGCCTACGCCGCTTTCGTCGAACTGTGCCGCGAAGACGGCCAACTGCCGGAGTTCGCTCCGACGGCCGTGGCCAAACTCGTGGAGTACGGCTGCCGCCGCGCGGCGAGCCAGCTCAAGGCCTCGACCGAATTCGGCATCATCAAAGACGTCATCACCGAAGCGGCCCATTGGGCCCGCGAGGCCGGTGTCTCCGCGGTCGAAGCCGAGCATGTCCAGCATGCCATCGCTGAGCGGTACGACCGTCAGGCGCTCTACGTTCGCCGCTACCAGGACCATATGGATCGCGGCGTGATGCTCCTGCAGCTCGAAGGCTCCCAGGTCGGCCAGATCAACGGTCTGGTCTACGGCGCCATCAACTCCGAAATCGCCTTCGGCGGCCCCAAGCGGATCACCGCCCGGGCCTACGCCGGCAAGGAGAAGATCGTGCTCGTCCAGCGGGAAGCTGACCTCAGCGGACCGTCGACAAACACCGCCACGGCCACGATCCGCGGCTACATCTCCGGCCAGTACGGCCGCAAGAAGCCGCTCGGACTCGCGGTCCAGATCAGCTTCGAGCAGTGCTATGGCGGCGTGGATGGCGATTCCGCCACTCTCGCCGAAACCATCGCGCTCATCTCGGCCATCACCGAGCTCCCGATCGACCAGAGATTGGCCATCACGGGTTCCATGAACCAGTGGGGCGAAGCTCAGCCGATCGGCGGCGCCAACGAGAAGATCGAAGGCCACTTCGGTGTTCTCAAGCGCCGCGGCCTGCTCAAAGCCGGACACGGCGTGGTCCTGCCGAAGCAGAACCTCGACGATCTCATGCTCAAAGAAGAGCTCGTCGAAGCCCAGCGGCAAGGCCTCTACCAGGTCTATGCCGTCTCAACCCTCGATGAAGCGCTGGAGATCTTCCTCGGCCGTCCGGCCGCGGAGATCCACAAGCTCGTCGAAGAGAAACTCGCCGGTCTGAACGGCGAGGATAAGGGACCGCTCACGTTCTTCCGCAAGCTGTTCCGCCGGAACCAGAAACCCGGCGTGCCCAGCAATAGCTGACCCTTCCGCAGCCGTCTCCGACGACTCGGCCAGGAATACGCTAAAATATGATCTCATAAACTCCAGACGCAAGTCTGGAGTTTTTCTTTTGGCACCACAAAAAATACGGAAAAAACGCTCCCGCACTTCAGCACTCCAGCACTCCTCCACTTCCACCCCCCACCCCCTTGTATTTCCGTGCAGGTGGCGTAAATATACAAGCGGACATTGCTCTTTCAAAACGAGGTGCCAAATGGCTTCTCCCATCAAAGTCGGCTTGCTGCTGCATTTCTACCAACCCTGGTGGCAGTTTCCGCACGTACTTTCGAAGATCGTGGACGAATGTTATCGCCCGATCTTCAGCTGGCTCGATCATCAGCCGCGTTTCGCCCTGAGCGCCAACATCAACTGGTCGCTTCTGGAACTGCTCCGGCGCCACGGCCACGACGACATCATCGCCCTCATGCGACGCTGCGTCAGCGAAGGTAAGATCGAACTCTTCGGAACCGCGGCCCATCATCCGATCATGCCGCTCATCTCGGAAACCGAAGCGGCCCGCCAGATCGAACGCGACCATCAAGGCAAGAACTCGGTCGGACTGCCCCAAAGTTCCTGCGGCGGTTTCTACCTGCCGGAATACGCCTACTCCCGCGACGTCGTGCCGCCGCTCCGCGATGCCGGCTACGTCTACACGATCGCCGACGACGCCGCTTACGCCGCCCAACACGCTTCGGTCCCCTTCGACCACGTGCCCCGGGTCGGCGGCCTCGGCATCTTCCTGCGCTCGCGGCAGTGGGGCAACGCCCTGGCCCACGGCCAGTACGACTTCGATCGGCTGAACAAGGACTTCACCCGCGATATCGGTCGCTGGTTCGCCGGCCGTCTCGGCTATGTCGTTCTCGCCACTGACGCCGAAACTTTCGGCCACCACCACAAGAAGCTGATTGACTGGCTCCTCAAGCCGATGGTCGAGAACTGGACCGGTCCCCGCTCGCCGGCGGAGATCCTGCCCTTCGAACGCCTCTGGACGATGTTCGGCCACGGCTCGCCGGATTCCGTCGTGCCGCCGAGCAGCTGGTCGACCGAGCCCCGCGACTTCGTCACCGGCAACCACTTCCCGCTCTGGAAGTCGCCGGACAACATCTACCATCAGGCGCTCTGGAAGCTCGTGGACATCGCCCGCCGCTTCGGAGCCGTTGCCGAACTCGACAACGACGTCCAGAAGGCGCTGTCCAGCTGCTGCTGGTGGCAAGTCTCCGGCCGCCCGTACTTCAATCCGCAGCTGATGATGTACGGAGCCCGCAAAGCGCTCGAGATCATCGATCGCTCCGCGGACGACAAGGCCAGACAAGAAGGCCACAAGGCTTTCGAACATCTCGTGAACCTGCCGGGCATCAACCGGTAGCGGACAACTTCAAAACCCCTCCAACCGGAGGGGTTTTATTTTTATCCCGCCGCCGGAGCCGACTAATGACCGGCCAAGCGGATCTGTTCCACGACCGCCAGCAATTCCGACGGCGCGTAATGTTGTTCCGACACCTCGTGATCGGCGAGTTCTCCAATCTTCCGCGTGAGCACCGCGGCGCGCGCCGCCCGATGGGCTGCTTCAGGGCCGGCGACGACGATCTCCTCGTCCGCGACCTCAGCGCCGGGATCAGCGAACCGGATCAGGAACCCGTGGGACAGGAGCGCAATCGCCACCATCTCTTTCCAGGGCGAAGTCAGGCCCGTGACCGCGACGCGGCCGCGCGTCGGCGGAAAAGACTTGTTCTCCAAAGCCAACTCGATCTTACGCAGATTGGTCGTCGAACCAGCCTCCTTGTAGAACGTCAGCAGGGCGGCCAGGCATTCCTTGGGGATATCGCACAGCCGGACCCGCAGCGGTTCGCTCACCGGCAGGCTGGGCGGATAATGCAGGTGGTGTTCATGAATGAGCGCCGCGACCGTCTCGCGCTGTTTGGCCGGAACGCCCTCGTGGTCGCGGAGCCGCTCCACCTCGCGAGCCAGACCGCGATCGCCGGTGGCAAGCACCGCGTCGAGTTCGCTCGCGCCGGATTCGTCGCCCATCTTCAGAAGCGCGATCGCCGCCGCCAGACGGATGACGGCCGAAGCCGAATTCAGCGCCTCCTGGAGCAGTGCTTGCTGATCGCGCAGCCGCAGATGGCCCACGAGATACAGGCCCTGGCGATACGCCGCCGCATCCTCGGGCTTGGCCAGAAGCTCAACGATCGTGTCAGACAAGGCCTGGCGCTCCCAGGTGAACTGCCACAGCGCGGCGACCGCCTGGGCGCGCAGGTCAGGCTCAGCGCTCGCAAGGAACGGCCTGACGAAATCAATGACCGCCGGATCATGGAAAAGGCGCAGCGAACGCAGGGCGCTGTGCGCCAGCTCCGGCGAGCCGCTCTTCAGGGAATCAATGATGAGCGGAATGATGTTCGGATCGCGCAGGGCCACGAGCGCGTCAAGAATATCGTTCACGATCTCCGAAACCGCTTCTTGGCGGAAAGCCTCCCGCAGCCTGGCGATGAGCGTATGCCGGGAGAAGCCACTCTCGTAAAGCCGGTCAGAGGCGTATTTGAACGCGGCCGCGGTCCGGATGGCCTCGCGCCGGAGCGCGCGGCGCGGATGATTGAATTGTTTCCCGACGACGCGCAGACAGGACGGATCCTGGATGGCCGCCGCGGTCCGGAGCGCCGCGACGCGGAGCGCGACCGGTTCGGCCTGATCCTGGATGATACTGATGATCGGCGCCAAACAGCCGCCGCTGAGATGCCGGCACTCGGTCAGCGATTCCATCGCCCGGAGCCGGGTCGCATAGTCGCTGCCGCGCAGCCGCGCGATGAGGATCTCCGGATAACGCCGCCGGATATCCATGATCGCGGCGAAACGGATGAGCAACAAGCAGACCGCGATAGCGCTGAGCACCCTGATCGCGAACATGGGTTCGGATTCGGGCACGAACCAGCCGAGGGCAATGAGCAGGAAGCTGCCGGCGAGTCCGCCGACGGTCGCGACCGGACCGTCGAGCCACGACAGGATGGCGTCGCGCTGGCGATCACTCACGCCGCCGAAGATCTGCTGCATGGAGTGGCCCTGAAGCGGATAGACGATGTCGCGCAGGAAATTCACGGCGACGACGACCGGAAAAACCGGCGTCAGGAGCAGCAGGAACGAGCCGAGAAAAGTTATCGCCGGCGAGGTCAGCAGGTTGCCGGTCGCGCCGACGCGCTTGAAAAGCTGGTGCGAGATCAGGTTGATGAAGACGAGCGAGACGACGTTCAGGATGACCATGTAACGCCCGAGGAAAGCGTTGAGTTCCGGCTCCGTCAGGTAGCGGGTGTTGGCGGCCACGGCGAACATGTAACTGAAGATCCTCGTGAACAGCATGGATAGCACGGCCAGGATCGCGAAGATCAGGACGAAGCGCTGCAGGTCGCGGTCGCCGAGACGCGCAAGCCAGCCGCGGCCGCCGCTCGCGCGATCATCCGCGGGCTCCGGCGGCAGCGCCGCGAAAAGCGAGCTCTTTCTGGCGAGTTTCATCTGCCGGAAACTGAACACCAGGCCCAGGCCGAGAAAGAACGACACGATGAGGAACAGCGCGGCTGGCGGCAGGAGTTCGCTGAGTCCGGCGAGGATCGCGCCGGCCGCGATACTGCTCACGGTGTCCACGCTCGAAAGCAACGGCTGGAAACGGCGCATCTGCTCCAGATTGAAAGCTTGCGCTGTCACGACGCCCTGCTTGACCGAGGCGGTGATGACGCCAGCGGAATTCACGACCAGGCCGACGCCTACGAAGACCAGGGCCGCGAGCGGCTCCGAGGTCTTTTCCACGAACCCTTCACCGACTGCCAGGAGGATCGAACCGGCGAACGCAAAAGCGAAAAAAATACTGACCTGGGTGAAAGGACGCAGCTGACGCAGGGGTCCGAGAGCCAGCCACGAACCGATGAAAATGGCCACCGAACTCATGATGAAAAAGATCGGCAGATATTCCACCCCGGCGCGCTTGATGAGGAAGGCCTCGAGAAGCGTCCAGAGGGTCAGGTTGGCGGCGGTGAGAATGAAAGTATTGCCGGCGAAAAGCGTTATCCAGGGCCTTTCAGCGGTCTCGATGCGGAATTGATCGCGGAAACGGAATAGGCGCACAAATCTCGGAGGTCAGGTATTATCCGTGTATTTTAGCATATTTTGAAGGGAGTGCGGGAGTTTGGGAGAGACGGAGTCAGGGAGTGCGGGAGTTTGTGTCGGGTCTCCCCGACTCCAGCACTCCAGCACTTCTGTACTTCTGTACCCCCGCACTCTCCGTTCATCGGATCAGGGAACGACGTGGCGGGGTCAAAAAGAAAAGCGCCGGGCCGCGAGTATGCGGTCCGGTGCTGAGGTGTGGCGATAGCGTCAGATCTTGGAACTGGTGTGGTTTTGTTTGTCTGCGGCCAGGAGCCAGCGGCCAAGATGCCGCCAGATGCCGGAGCGTGCCAGCGTGACCAAGCCGTAGACTAAGCTGACGATCAGGCTGGCGAGCAGACCGTAGACTAGGCCATAGACCAAGCCCGGGACTAAACCGTAGACCAAACCTAGGCCTAGGCCGTAGACCAGACAACTAGCCATACTGGCGAACAGACCGACGAATAAGCCGACGTTCAGGCTGACGATCAGGCCGCAGGCCAGACCGGCGACCAGACCGACGAGTGGTTCGATGAAGATTAGGTCGTAATCCTGGCCGTAGAGCTGGTTGAGGACCTCGGTGATGGGCAGGTTGATGAACAAGCCGCAGAACAGACCGAAGAGTAAGCCAATAATCAGAATGCGTCGAACACGCTCATCTTCGATGAATCGAGAAGTCATCGCCAGCACGATGAGAGCGGCCCAGATGGCCGCCATCGGCACATCCCACCAGCGAGAGATGGCAAAAGGCAACTTCAGCACCCCGCCATCGACGATCGCAGGCACCGAACCGGTGCGCCAGTAGCAGATCGTCCAGACAGCGGCGGCCAGACTCGCGGCCACAAGGGCCAACCTGGAAATCAAGGTCAGTCTTCTCTCTGAAGTCATTTGGCGCTCCTTTGTCATTTGGGAAAGATCGGACAGCGCGAAAGATGCGAGCCATCATTTCTTATCATTACCATGCTATTTGGTCAATCATCAGAGTTCGGGAGTGTGGGAGAGACGGAGTCAGGGAGTTCGGGAGTGTGGGAGAGACGGAGTCAGGGAGTGCTGGAGTTTGTGTCGGGTCTCCCCGACTCCAGCACTCCAGCACTCCAGCACTCTCCGTTCATCGGATACGGAGTCATTACTAAAACCCGGCCTTGCTGCGGCCGGGCTTTCATCTGATTAAGCGACTGACGATCACCGCTAGGAAATCTTCGCGAGCATGGTCTCGAGTTCCGCCGACGCCATCACCACAGCCTCGGCGGCCTTGATGAACTCATACTGCACCTTTTCCTCGTCGCGATTCCTGACCATGGCGTGCAGCACGTTGCCGACCTGATCCGCGGTGAGCCGCCCAATGTCCACCTTGATCTCGCTCTCGGTCTTGCCATACCACGCCTCGTAGATGTGCTGGATCGCGTTCTCGCGCTTCCGAGCGGCCTTGAGGCATTCATCGCAACGCTTGCGATCGGTCCCGATGGTCTCGATCGCTTCTTTGATGAAAGCCACTGCTTCCGACAGCTTACCGAGCATGTCGACGATGTAGTGGTCCGGCGGGACCTCGAATTTCTCCATCCGGAAGACCGCTTTCTTGGACTCATCCATGATGTCGTCGATCCGCTGGGAAAGATTGTCGATGTTGTGCCGGTCGTATTTACCCGTGATGAACGTGCTCCGAACCTTCTCGATGATATCGCGATGCACGTCGTCGGCCCGATTCTCCTCCAGGTCGACGATCTTCGCCGCTTCCAGACTCGGCTGCTCGCAATATTTTTGCGCGGTCTTCAGGCCTTCGAGCACGACGCCGGCCTGCTCCGCGAGCAGTTTCAAGAAATCGATCTGCCTCGGAAAGAATCGCGCCACGGATAGTTTTTTCCAGATCATATGTGCTGTGATCGCACTGATTATTATTCCGATGACATAGGGCCACTGGCCCCGGAAAAGAAGGAGAAAAGTCGCGGAGACGGCGGCCGAAGCCGGTATCGTGACGAGCCAGGCGAAGGCCATGTTCTTCGTGACCTCCCAATGGACGCGCCGGGGATTCTCCGCCGCGCCGGCGCCCATGACGGAGGACGAGATGACCTGCGTGGTCGAGATCGGATACCCGAAGACCGAGGAGAGATAGATGATGGAGGCCGAGGAGAACTGCGAAGTGAAAGAATGGATCGGCTTGATGTCGTAGATCTCCCAGCCCAGCGTGCGGATGATCCGCCAGCCGCCGCACAGGGCGCCGATGGCGATGGCGGTCGAACAAGCGAGCGTGACCCACGCCGGAATATACGCCCCGCCCGCGGCCGGCGCGTGCATGCCCGCGATAGTCAGGACGAAGACGATCACGCCCATGGTCTTCTGCGCGTCGTTGGTCCCGTGCGACAATGCCTGGGTGATGAGCGTCGCGTACTGCGCTTTCCTGAAGAAATTATTCGTCCGCGTGGGGAAAGAGATGATCGAACTCACGAAAATGCCGAAGCGGGTCAGCGTCGAGGAGACGACGAAACCGATCAGAGGCGAAGCGATCAGGATGGCGAAGATGCCCAGGACTTTGATCCAATTCACCGGAGCGAAGCCCCAGCCGACCACGAACGCGCCCAAGAGGCCGCCGATGAGCGCGTGCGACGACGACGAGGGCGTTCCTGTCCGCCAGGTCCACAGGTTCCAGAGTATCGCCCCGAGGAGGGCGGCGATGAGGACGAGCACGCTCGACACGCCTTTGGTCATCAGGTCCGGATCGACGATCCCTTTGCCGAGGGTTTCCGCGACCTTGCTGCCGAGAAAGAAGGCGCCGATGAAATCGAACGTCGCCGCGATGAGCAGGGCGCGGAGAGGCTTGATGGCGTCGGTCTTGATGGCCGTCGCGACCTGGTTGGCGGCATCGTGAAAACCGTTCGTGAAATCGAACAGCAGCGCCAGCAGGACCGCAAAAATGACGACGATAAGCTCAATGCTCATGCGGACAAGTCAGGTGAGTATTACAATTCAGCCTAGAAAATCAAAGGCCGCGTGTCAATTGTTGAATTTCGTTGGTGTCAGGCACCGAAATAAACGGCGCTTTATCGAGGTCTGGTTTCTGATGGTTCGGGATGCCGGGTATTTTGCTTCTTACTCGATCCATTGCGCGCCCGGCAGGGCGCCGCAAGAACGCGCGGCGTACGGCCTGACCTCTGTCGTATATGGATCGCCGCCGTGATCATAGTGCCACGTAACGATCTCGTTTGATGTGCCCGAACCCAGGTTACATCCGCCGACAGTAGGACGCGGGCATGGTCCTGACGCATACATGCCATCTGAACAGTTCAGCTTGGCGTTAGTGAAAGACCAATAAGCCCCGATATATTCGACGCAGGTACTGCCGTAGGCTATAGCGTTGCACGATCCTTTGGCAGATAACCTGAAATGTTCATTGAACGTCGTTTCCTCGCCCGAATCCGGACTAGTCGGCTCGTTGGGATCGATCTCCTCGCCGGAGTCCGGGCTAGTCGGTTCATTAGACAGATCAATCTCCTCGCCGGAGTCCGGACCACTAAGTTCTTGACTGATGTCTACCTCCTCGCCGGAGTCCGGACCTTTTGGTTCGTCAAAAAATAAGATCGCCGCTCCGATGACCGCGACTATTCCGACCGAGACCGCCACGACAACACCCTTGGGCATATAAAATCCGTATAAATTTGTTTCCAAGACTTAGCAAACTGCCACCTCATGGGCAACCTGACCGGGGATGATGGTGGGGCAAGTTATGCGTCGACCGGATATTCTTTTCCGTCTAGCGGTTCAATAGATCAGACAGGGTCAGTTCGTACCAGACCTTGCTGGCGACACGCTCCTGCTGCCGGTCGATCCAGGGCTGCCAGTCCGGGTGGTCGAGCTGTTCGCGGATCTCCGCTGAGACGCTCTCCGGGCCGCTGACGTAGGCCGCGTTGACCTCCTCGAGTTTCCCCGCGGCGCGGAACTGCCGCACCGTGCCGAGCACGTCCGGCGAGAGCATGGTGAGTTCGTAGAGGCGGATGCGCGAATCCGGCAGACGTGCGAGCGCCACGTTCGCGCGCAGGATGAACTGCTCCACCGGCAGGACGGTCGCGACCGCGAACATCCACATGAATAGCACCACCAGGAACTTGAGGATGTTGGCACGCCGGACCGCGAACATCCGCGTGATGAGCCAGACGAACAGCACCGCGCAGAAGATCACGACGTAGGCCGCGAAGACTTTTTCGTAGCTGAATCCGTAATACGTCACGTAGAGGACCATGCGGTGGCCGGCCGACGCGAGCAGCAGCAACGAGGCGGCGGTGAACGCGGTCAGGATGTGCTGCACGGCCGGAATCGTCCGGCGATACGTCAGGAAGAAGATCGCGATGTTGATGACCGACAGGAAGAACAGCTGCCAGAACCCGCTCTTCACGAGATAGACGGTTTCCGCGAAATCGAAGGGCAGGCTTCCGACCCAAAGCTTCTCGAGCTGCACCCCGAGGAACAGCAGGTATAGGAGGAGCGTGCCGCCGAGCACGATACCGGTGACGATAGGGTCGATGGCCTTGAGGTCCTCGATGCGTGTCTCTTCAAAGTGCAGGCTGCGGCCCCACGCCAGGAGTCCGGTAAGCGTCACGGTCGCGAGGAACAGGCCGAAGAGGACGCGGGCCGCGATCGTGGTGTCGAAGAGCGAGCGGAACCAGTCGAGCAGGCGGTCTGTCCGCGCGGCGAACGCCGCGTCGGCCGAGGAGAGCAGTGGAAGGACGATCGTGAGCGCGATCACGAAAAACAGCGCGAGGCCGACGAGGACGCGTTTGGTGGTGCTTTTCCGCATCCCGGCACCCTGGCTGAGGAGCCGCCCGAAGTCATGGAACGCCTGCGGGATGAACGCCACCGCGGACAGGGCGCGCAGCACGATCCGCGAGATCAGCCGCGCATCCCAGGTCAGCCGGCGGCCGCCGGGAATCGTCTCTAATATATAGAAGCCGATAGCGAGCGCTGGCAGGACGAGCATCGTGATCACTTTCAGGAACGGATTGTCATACAGGCAAAAGCTCAGGCACATGAGCCCGACCGGGACGATCCAGTAGAGGTTCTCTTTGAGCGACGCGCCACGCTCGCGCAGGAGCCACAGGAACAGGCTGACTAGCAGGAACAAGTAGACGGCCGCGCTGAGGCCGAGCGCGTCCGGCCCGTGTTCCCAGAAGCCCCAAACGGAACAGACCCAAAAGGCCGAGACCGCGAGGCTGCCGAGTATCTTGATGAGCGAGACGTGCGACAAGCGGGATTCCGGTTCGTGAGTGTGATCCTCCATATGTGGAGCGATTTAAGGGGGAATAGCTTTGCCAGAACATTATAGCGCATCGGCGGGTGAAAAAACGACCCCGACCGTCATTATGAGGAGCGGGCGCGGTGCCTGGCTCCGCGAACCAAACTGCCCGACGCGAGAAGTACGCGCGACTATTCTTGACTGTCCTTGTGATGCCTGACACCGAAACGATAAAGGTTAACCCGCAAATTGCTAATAAAAACAGCCGTCAATCTTGCGACTGGCGGCTGTAGAAGAGACGGCTTGGCGCTTGGCCTGTCATGCTAGCGTACGAAAGGCATCTTTTTTGCGGTTTGCGCCATCAGCGCGGTGATCAGGCCGGGGAAGAGGCGGTACGCGAGATGTATCCATCGAGCGACTGCCGGCAGGATGAGGGGCATATCGCGTTCGATGCCCACGATGATCTGCTTGGCGACCGCCTCCGACGTGGCGATGGGGCCCGGCATATCCTGGACCACCTTCTGTCGGTCGGCAATCGATCTCATCTCGGTAGTTGCCTGAATGTCTGTCGCTACCAGCCCCGGACACACGACGTTCACTTTCACGCCGTACATCGCCGCTTCGATTCGCAGCGAGAGCGAGAGGCCGACGACGCCGAATTTCGCAGCGCTGTACGCGGTAAAAAACGGGGTCGGCAACAGGCCGCCGGCGGAAGAGATGTTGACGATCTGTCCATGCCTCCGCTCACACATCATCTTGTACACCGACTGGAGGCAGAAGATCGTGCCGTACAGATCCACCCCGATTATCTTCTGCCAATCGAGCAGCGAGTACTCGCGCGTGTCGGCGATGAGGCAAATCCCGGCGTTGTTGACCAGGATGTCGATCTCACCGTGCGTCCGTTGGATCTCCGCCATCGTCGTCGCGACGGCGTCGCTGTCGCTGACGTCCAGCACGCAGGTCGTGCAGGCGGGACCGATTTCAGCGGCCGTTTTTGCCAAGACATCAGCTCGACGTCCGGCGATGATGACTCGCGCACCCTTGCTCACGAATTCGCGGGCGAGAGCCTGGCCGATGCCAGTACCTCCGCCGGTGATGAAGACGAGTTGTTCAAGGAACGATTTTTTTGATTTCCCCATTGGAAATCCCCCTTTCGTGGCACAAGATTTGCACAAATATGCGGACTTGTCAAGCCTGCCCCTTTAGCGCCAGGCATTATCAAGAGCCGTCATCGCGACCCCCGGCCCGCGAGCCAGGGGAAGCGATCCTGCGCGGTGCCTGGCACCCCGACGGGTGCCTGCTCCGCGAACCAAACCGCCCGGCGCGAAGAGCGCGCGGGCGGTTATTCTTGATTGTCACTTTGACGCCAGGCGCCGAAATCAGTTCGATTCTTGATCGGCAAACACCACCAGACGCTGGGTATACTGTTTGGCGCGCCGGTCCCACTTCCCGGCGCAGGTGATCAGGTTGAGATGCGCTTTTCCGTCAATTGAAACGAAGACCTCGGTCGCGTCCGCCGAAGCGTCATACATCCGACTCTCGCGGACGACGAAATAAATGATTGAGCCGGTGTCGTCCTGCACCGCGATCTTGTCGCCCGGCTTTAGCCTGCGCAGGCCAGCGAACGCTCCGGTGATGCCACCATACCAGTCAACGTGTCCGGAGATGACCGCGCTCCCCGCTTCTCCCGGGTGCGGACCCGGCTGATACCAGGCGACGTTGCGGGGTTTCCTGGGGATACCCATCGATCCGTCAGCCGCCAGACCGACACTCTCGATCACCGCGTTCACGCCAATGCGGGGTATCTTGATACGCACGGGCGCGCCGATGCTCACTGGCACGGCAGCCGCTCCGCCGAAATCAAGTGTCTTGGCGCTGACAGCCGCCCCAACGCTGGCCCAAGCGGCCGGCATCGCCGGCACATCAGAGACTAGGATATCGCGCCATGTGAGGACGCCAAAGACCGCCAGGACGAGCATGGTCATTCCCAATATCAGAATTTTAGTTCGATTTGGCGCTAACTTACCCATAAAACCTGCTAAAGAAGAAGGGGCCGCACGAGACTCGCGCACCCCTTCTTCGTGGATCCTTCTCAATGATCGGCTACGCGGTCTGTTTTCGCCGAATGACGTAGAGGGCGAGCAAGACCGCGAAGATGCCAACCGCGACGACAGCGATGCTGACCGGACCGAATCCGGTCTTCGGCAGCGCCGGGACGGCCGCGGCCACGACGACGGTGGCGAGAGCGAAGTCCCGCGCCGTCAAGCCGTTGGCGTCACCGGCGGCCGTGACCGTGTTCACCGTGGTCTGAGTGAGGTTCGCCTGGCAGGTATAGGTCCAGGTTTCGGCGGGATCGAGCTTGGAGTCGCCGTTCACGTCGCCGGAAATATACGTCACGACGGCGCACTTATCATCAGTGAGCCGGACGTTGCTCAAAGCGACCGTTCCCGGATTGGTGACCTTCTTGGTATAGGTGACCATTCCCCCGCCGGCCAAAAGCGTCAACGGAGCCGGAGTCTTGGTCACGTGGATGAGCGGCGGCACTATCGGCGTTCCGACGACGACCGTGGCGCTGGCGATATCGGTGGCGCTGATGCCGTTGGCCCAACCAGTCGCGACGACGGTGTTGGTGTGAGTTTGCGCGAGCGTCCAATTGCAGCGGTACACCCACGTCTCGTTCACCTGAAGCTTGGCATCGCTATTGATGTCGCCGGAAACGAGATTGATGGGGCTGCAGGTGTCGCCGACTAGCGTGATGTCGGTCACCGGGACCGTCCCGATGTTGCGGAGCGTGTAGGTGTAGGTCACCGCGCCGGGGCCGGCTGGCAGGGCCAGCGGGCTGGGGACTTTCACCACGTCAATGAGCGGCGGCACGGGCGGAACGACCACCGGCGCGCCGATGTCGTCGTTCGTGACGATACAGAACTTGTTCTGGCCGGATGTGAGGTTCATGCCGCCGTTGTGGTCGCAATCGCCGGAGAAAGCCACGGTGTAGTTCTGATTCCCGGTCTCGGTCACGGTATACACGCCGGAGATCGCGGGGAATGTGTTGGTCACGCCAGAAACGACCGGCGTACCGTTAACGAACAACGAAAAGTCGGAGATAGTATTCGTCCTCCCGTTATCATTGACGACGTGCTTGGTGACGGTGATCGTCGATGGCTGAACGCTGCCCGATGCGGGCGGGACCACGCAGACCGGCTCAGTGATCTGCGAGTTGATCATCGTCACCGCAGCGATATGCGACAAGGCGCGGCCTTTCAGGGTCGCGGAATCCCCGAAAGAGATGAGCGAGGTGTTGGTGATGATGGTTCCTTCCATGTGCGAACCGGCACCGATGGTCATGGAATCCGCGACTGCCCAGAATACGTCGCTTGCGCAAGCGCCGTTGGTCAGGACCATCTGCCCGGTGACCGGGGTCGTGGCTGAACCAAGGAAGACGTAGACACCCGCTCCGTCGAGGGTGAGAGTACCGTTCAGCGTGGTCGCAGCGACGTTATAGACGCCCGGTCCGACCGTGTTTGTCCCGGCGAGATCGAGGATGATGCCGGGGCCCTGAGCCGTGAGCGCGCCATAGGCGTTGCTGATGTCGGTCTGCAGCGCTGCTGGTGTCGGGGCGATGATCGATCCATCAACCTGCGCGGCATCATCAAGGTTGGTGATGCTAGCCAGGAGGTCGGCGCCGACATTGCCCCAGTGATGCGTCGTTCCGACGTTGGAGTTGTTCGTCACACCGGTCTTTCCCCAGGCAGAAAAAGGGGCGGCTGTACCGAGGTTTGGAGCCGTCGCCGCGAAAACAGCGCTAGGCGCGACCAGACCGAGGACCAGGGAAAACACCGCCGCGGCGCCTCCCAAATATGCTTTAGATATTCTCATAGATGTCTCACTACGACTGCCTGGCCCAAGACTTAAACGTCAAAAAGCCGAGCAAATATTTAATAAATTTTTCAACTGACTTTATTATAACATCTTTTCAACGACATGAGCAGTGCGGTCGGCATCTCTTTCCCCGCCACAGCCTCTTTATCCGCATCGTCCTATTTCACGATCGCCGGTTTTTGCGGCGCACCGATGATTTTTTGGACCCGTTCAATGAATTCTTCGTTGGTGACGCCCTTCTGTAAATAATCCAGCACCCCCAATTCTTTGACCGCCTTCTGAGCTTCAATGCTGAGATCCTCGCTCGTGAGCAGGATGATCGGGATGCTTGCGACCACGGGATCAGCATCGCTTTTGAGCCTGTCAGCCGTTTCCATGCCGTCCATTACGGGCATGTTTAGATCGAGCAGGATCAGGTCCGGATGCAGCCTCCTGGCCATTTCGCGGCCGTCATTGCCGTCTTTCGCATACAGAACCTCAAAACCGGCTCTGGCGAGCAATGATCCAAAAAGCCTGCGGGTCATGGAATCATCATCGACGACTAGGATATGCTTGACCGTGGGTTTTTCCATAGCGCGTATCTTTAAGATCAAGGATCAGACCTTGGGCAGGGTGAAATAGAATGTCGCCCCCTCGCCGACCTTGCCTTCGGCCCAGGCCGTGCCGCCATGCCGCTCGATGATGCGCTTGATATTGGCCAGTCCCACGCCCGTACCCTCAAACTCGTCAATGCTGTGGAGCCGTTGGAATACGTTGAAGAGCTTATTGACGTCTTTCATGTCAAATCCGACGCCGTTGTCTTTGACGTAATAGGTTATCTTGTCAGTCTCGATCCTACTGCCGACCTCGATCACCGCTTTTTCCCGCGGCCCGGTGTATTTGATGGCGTTGGAAAGCAGGTTGGTCCAAACCAGACGAAGCGTGGACTTATCGGCCCGGGAGTCCGGCAATTTCTGGATGTTGCATTCGATCTGGCGGTCCGGAGCGGCCTTTTTCAACTCCTCGAACACCTCTTCGGCCATCGCGCCCATGGCAACGTACTCCTTCTTTATTTCCTGCTGTCCCAGGCGAGAAAATGTCAGAAGATCGTCAATCAGCTTTCGCATCTGCGCGGAACTTGCCCGGATGTTCGCGACGATCTGCTTCCCGTTATCATCGAGCTTCGCCGCGTAATCTTCGAGGAGCATTTGCGCATAACCGTCGATAACCCGCAACGGCGCCCGGAGGTCATGGGAAGCCGAACCGCTGAACGCCTCCATTTCCTTGCTAGTCGATGCGATCACGTCAATCTTTTCCTTCGCCCGGGTGTTGTCGCGCATGACGCCAGTCACCCCCAAGACGTTGCCCTTGTCGTCTTTATACACCGACGCATTGTAAAGGACATCAACAAGGTTGCCGCTTTGCGACCGGATCGTCAGAGGATAGTCGGCGATCGATCCTTGTTTGAAAACCAGTTCATAACCCTCGCGGGCCTTTTGGGGCTCAGTGAAATAATCGGGGAAATTGGTTCCGACAAGCTTCTCGCGCAACACCCCAGTAGCCCTGATCGCCGCCTCGTTCATGTCCATTATCTTGCCGTTGGCGCTGACCGTGAACAAAGGGTCGAGGCTGGCCTCGATCAGACTGCGGGCGTACCGCGATAATTTTTTAGTTTCGGTCACGTCGCGCGCCGTGGCAAAGATGCCGCGCACCACGCCCAACGCGTCCTTATACACCGAAGCGTTGAACGACACATCAGTGATCGTTCCTGAGGCATTGTGTATGGAAAGCGGATAATCTCTCACTTGTCCTTGTTTGAGAACCTTCCGATAACTGTCGCGCGCCTTGCTGGGCTCCGTGAAGTAGGTGGAAAAATCAGAATCAATAAGCCACTCCCGGGTGACGCCGGTGACCCCTTCGGTGGCCAGATTCACGCCGGTGATCTTTCCATCCGGACTGATGATAAAGAGCGGATCAAGACTGGCCTCGATCAGACTGCGGGCGTAGGCGGAAGTCTCATGCAGCTTCTCCTCCACTTTTTTCCGATCGGTGATATCGCGCAGGGCGGCGATCGCTCCGAAAACATTACCCTTATCATCTTTATAGACGGAGGCGTTGTATAGGACGTCAGTGAGCCGTCCTGAAACATGACGGAGTACCAGCGGATATTCCCGGATGAATCCTTCCCTGAAGACCTGCTGATGTCCCTGAAGCGCCTCCGCAGGATCAGTGAAATAACTGGCAAAATCGCTCCCGATGAGTTTTTCCCGGGGTACGCCAGTGATGCTCACTTTCGCCTCATTCACGTCAGTGATCTTCCCATCCGGGCTGACCGTAACCATCGGATCAAGACCCGCCTCGATGACGCTGCGGGCGTAAAACAGCGCCTGCTTGGACGCGGTAACGTCGCGAGCGACAGCCGAGACTCCGAGCACGTTTCCTGCTTCATCCTTGTAGACCGAGGCGTTAAAGAATACGTCGATGACTTTGCCGGTTTTTTGGCGAATGGTGAGCGGATAGTCGATGACGGCTCCTTCTTTAAAGACCAACTGGTATCCTTCGCGGGCTTTTTCCGCGTCAGTAAAATAACTGAAAAAGTCGGAGCCGATGATCTTTTCACGGACAACGCCGGTCATTTTTACCGTTGCCTCATTAACGTCGGTGATCTTTCCTTCCGGACTGATGGCCAGCAAAGGATCAAGACTGGCTTCGATCAGGCTGCGGGTGTAGAGCGCGGTTTGACCAGACCCGACGGCCGCGGCGGCATCACCAACCTTGTCGGCGCCGTTGGGGGAGACTTCTTTCCCGTTCTTTGGATCTTTGATTGTGGCCATAGGAACTTTATTGCTATTGAACCGAATATCGGCTAGTTGTCTTGAACGCCGTGGTCGTTGATCTTTTTTCGCTGACAGACACGATGATCAGTCAACAAATCGTCCTCGCGGGCTTAAAGCCCGTGCCGCCTGACGCAAAATCATCCTAAAAAGAACCGATTGTATAATTATACAACAAAATGAGCCTTTAAGACACTTGGTTCGAAAAATATTTTTTTAGGGGGGCGAGTCGCGGTAGTCCCATGGGGATTCCTGCTCCCCTGGCGGCGCTGGAAAAGTTCTCATGTGCGCCGCCTCCTCCGGTTTTGCTCGCGTATAATTTGTGATCGCTCGCAAAACCCCGGGCGGCCCTTGCCGCCCATGCGGCGCTCGCTAGTTCGCGCCACACCCCGGGTCATCCGCAACGTGCCATACTAGGCACGTTGCGTCTGTACCCTTCGAATCCCCACGGGAACCCTGACCAACAAAAACGCCCCTCATGTGAGGGGCGCTTTTGTTGGTAGTCCCATGGGGATTCGAACCCCAGTTTTCTCCGTGAGAGGGAGACGTCCTGGACCGGGCTAGACGATGGGACCGCGTCTTTTGCGAGATAAAAAGTAGCACGAACCGCTTTTTTTGTCGAGTCCCCCGATCCGGATACGCCGCACATTCCGCTCCGCATGAACCCCCTCAGCTCCTGGCCCGGGACTTCTGATATTCTGACCGCTTTCGTTCGCCGCAGCCTATCCCCCTACGCTAAAGCTTCCCCCTCCGCCCCACCTTCGCTGAAGCTGCGGCGGGCCTGCCCAAAAACTGTTTCGGTGCGTGTCTACAAAAACTGGGCAGCTGTCAGACCCTTCATAGCTTTAGCGAAGAAGGGTGAAGCTGCGGGGGACAAGTCGGGGGATTCGCTGGTCTTAATATCCCGAGCTGACGCTCGGGATTGAATTAAGGTGGCGAAAAAAACGAGCGCGATGGCGCTCGTTTATCGAAGAGAATTCCGCCGTCAAGCCTGCGGCAGGCGACGTCCGCCGGTCATATAAATCACGGAGGCGTAACAAAAGTAACCATCGACGACCACCAACACCTCGGCTTCGCCGTAGATCCGGGTGCGGAGACCTCGGCAGATATCGGGTTCGTATTTTTCAAAGATCTGCCCGATGGAAGCGAAGAAATCGTCCTTGCCGACGGCGAAACCTTGTGGCAACGGTCCGGCGGCGGCTTTTGCCTCCAGGCCGAACATGACGGCCGTCACCTTCTGACTGTCAGCGTCTTCAGCCGGAATGACGAAGATGAGATCCTCGGGAGACCGGCCTTCCTCAATGGTCTGTCCGATCAGACCGCTGATGATCCTGCGCGATCGCTCGGTAAAAGCAACTAGTTTGTCTTGAAGATTGGCAGGAATCACGATTCGCCTCCTTTTTCTGCAAAGAACCGCCCGTCTATCGGGCCGAGGGCCACGTTAGCACCACGCGGGCTTTTTGCAATAGCGAGGCGCCAAGCCGCCGAAACACCGCCTCAACTTTGACGCTGGCCGATCATACTGTTAGTTTGAAGCGTCAACTGACCCCGAACATCCGGGCCAGACGCGCCCTTTGCCAAAGGAGCTTTCCCATGAAGGAAACTCTGTCCGTCATATCCGGCCTGATGTTCTTCGCCGCTTCCGTCCCCTACATCCGCGCGATCCTCAAAGGTCGGACCAAACCCTCCAAAGCCTCGTGGCTGATCTGGGCCGGCCTCGATTCGATCGTCCTCGTCGGCATGATCGCGCAGCACACGCTGAACGGACAGATCATCGGCGCCGTTCTCGTGTCCTGGATGACGGCGCTCCTCGCCCTGAAGTACGGCCAGACGGGCTGGACGACGCTCGACAAGCTATGTCTCGGCGGCGCCGTTCTCGGACTCGCGCTCTGGCAGACGTTCAGCAATCCCCTTCTCGGACTCGCCGCGAGCCTGGCCATGATCTTCATCGGCGCCATTCCGACGTTCGTGTCGGCGTGGCGCGATCCGAACGGCGAGGATCGCTCGACCTGGATGCTCTTCTGGCTGTCGTGCGTGGCGGCGCTGTTCGCGATTCCTGATTGGACGCTGGCCGACGCCGCCCAGCCGATCATCTTCACCATGATCGACACGACCATGGTGTACCTCCTGTTCGTCCGCCCCTGTCTCCGACCGGCCAATCAGCGATAACTCGCGCACCCGCGCGGCCAAGAGTGCACTCGCTCAGACCTCGCCGGGTGCGCTCTTTTTTCTGCGGAGCCCCGCCATTGACAGCTGTGCTGCGGTTGCCTAAGGTTGCCCCAACAACGCTCTTTCCAAAGGAAAATCCGATGAAAGATCCGCTCATACACGGCAACTCCAAAATGGGCCGGCGGGTGGCTATCTTCAACCTGCCACCGCTCGCCACTTGCGCTCCGACCGCTTGGTGCCGCCAGGGCAAGAACGGCCAGCCGGCCTGTTACGCCCTGCGCAACAATTTCCTTCTGCCGAACGTGTTGCGCGGCGCCCGGGAGCGGCTAGACTTCAGCCGCACCGACGGCTTCGTCGACGCCATGATCACGGCCATCAAGAAGGCCCGCGTCAGATTCTTCCGCTTCCACTCGAGCGGCGACTTCTACTCGGCGGAGTACGTCCGAAAAGTCCTGGCCATCGCCAGGGCGTGTCCGGAAACGCTCTTTCGGACCACCACTCGCCGCCGGGAATTCCGGGCCGAGCTGCAGCAGCTGAACAGCCTGCCGAATTTCATCGTCCGAGAAAGCCTGGATCCCGACCGGCCGGACCCGGTACTGGACTTGCCTTTCGCGGCCCTGGACAGCCTGCCCATCGCCGCCGCGCCCGGCACGATCCGCTGCCCGAACGATTGCGTCCAGTGCGGCTATTCCTGCTGGAAGCAACGCGACAACATGAGCCTGAAAGAACGCTGAACCTCGTTCCCGGCCGGACCGCCGGGAATTTTTTTATAGGAGCAAACCAAAACGACCCTTTTTCCAGAGTCGTTTTTTAACTGCGCCAGACTGTTACATCTCATCCGTGACTTCGGTCCACTCGAACACGTGCATATCCGCTCTTTCCCGGGTCGGATAATAAAACTCCGCCGGACCGCCGGAAGCTCTGGACCGCGGATCAAGAATATTCTTGTAGCTCCAAAAATAATCCCACCAATCGTCACCCAGAATCTCTCCCGAACTACCCCTCAGAAGCGCGGTCTCCTCGGTCACCTCGATGGCCCAAGCCTCTTGTGCGCCGGTCCAGACATAGACCCATCCGTGCCGCGCGACGTCGTCCGCGATCACCGAGGTGTCATACCCTTTCTCCTCCTGAAGATACCTGGCGAGCAGCTTGGACATGTCGGAACAGTCGAAAACATACTTCTCGTATTTCCGGTCGTAGTGAAACGCGTTCAAGACGCGTTGTAATTCCTTGGTATCGATATTCCGGTTGTAAGGCTTTTCCCGATCCGGGCTCGCAAAGATCACCGCGCGGGGCTGGCCGTGAAAAAAGGGTTGGGGAAACTTGATTCCAAGCATTGCGCCCGCAGCAGCCGAAAGCACCAAATAAGCCAGCGTCAGCAGGATCACGATCTGGACCGGATGGGCTTTGGCCGCTTCTTTTTCCGCTGGGGCCTTTTTCGATTCTTCGCTCATATTGAGATAAATATAACACGATATTGGTTTTGCCGCGCAAGTGTAGTATATTTTCAAGTAATTGCCGGCCGCTACTGGCCGGTCTAAGCCTAGCGCGCTCTCCCTATGGACGAGATCAAGACGCAACAAACCACGCCGTCGGAAGAAAAAAAACGCCGCCCGATCTGGCCGGTCTTTTTGATCATCGCGGTCGCAGCGGCGATCGGGATCGCCTGGGAATTGACCGACGACAGCAGATCAGGGGCGATCCAAGAACCAGCGGCCGCGCAGGACCAGGCGGCATCTGCGATCTCCGACGCCATTGAGCAGCCCCCGGCACAGCCGGCCTCCCGACCCGAACCGGCAGCTCAGCCGCCGGCAGCGCCCGGCCCCGACCTGGCGAACTGGGTCGGCTTCGCCGACGAAACGACCGGCTATCAGATCATGTATCCCCCGTCCGACGCGCAGCCGGTCTCTAATCCGGAGGTCGGCATCATTGACCTGCAGCCGGCGATCGGCGACAAGCAGCGGACCCTCAAGATCGAAGTCCTCCCCAGAACGGACGCGCGCGCCGACGACGACGGCTGCGTTGACCGGTCGCTCAGCGCGGACAAGCCGATCTTCGAGACCATCAACGGTTTCGATTATTGCCTGGTCGCGTACAACGAAGGAGCCGCCGGCAGCACTTACCGATCCTATGTCTTCACGACCGTTCACGAACCGCGGGAACTGGTGGTTTTCACTTTCACCATCCGCTATCCGACCAGCGTCCGGATCTACGCCGGCTGCGAGAGTGACGCGGACCAAGCCAAGCCGTTCTGCGTCGAACATGCTTTCGACGAAACCCGCGACACCGCGCTCTTCCGCCATATCCTCGGCACGCTTTTCCATCTGCAGAAATGATCCTCCAGCTACCCGCCACCAGCGATCAAATTAGACAACCGCCGCCGAATCCGGCAAAATATCAACAGTCGCGTGGCTACAGACCCTAATAGAAAATTCTTAAATCCCCCTATGGCCAAAGGCAATAATTCCCAGCGGAAAGAAAAGAAGAAACCCAAGAAAGACAAGAAATAATTTCCAGCCGTCAGCTGGCAAAAACCGAGCGGAAATCAAAACGACCCCCGATCAAGGGGTCGTTTTCGCTAGGCGCTGAATGTTATGCCTGGTCCTGAGGGCGCGCGTCCGGATGATCGCTGACCCGTTTTGCGTTCTTCTCCTCGGTCTTGGCGACCAGTTTCTCGAGCGGATTCTCTTCGTTGCCGCCCAGAGCCTCGATCGCGGCATCGAGTTCGCCTTCGTCGGCTTTAGCCAACACGCCCTTAGTAGCCTCGACATGGCGCTTGCCGTGTTCAAGCATCTCGACCGCGGACTGGAGTTCAGCCTCGCTAGCATCAGCCAACGGACCTTCGCCGGAAGCAGCCGTCTTCCACTGTTGGTCTTTGGGTGCGATACCCTTGGCCACGATATCAACCTCTTTGTCGCTAGCCTCGGCCAGCGGACCTTCGCCCGTCTCCAACGGGACCCAGCCTTTTTCTTCAAAGCTCATAATTTTGCGGTTAATTCACGCTAACTATTGAAAATATAGCATAAAATGGGCGTTTTGTCAACGCGAGGGAGTGTGGGAGTGCAGGAGAGACGGAGTGAGGGAGTGCTGGAGAGACGGAGTGAGGGAGTGCTGGAGTGCTGGAGTCAAAAAAAATATCGATTGACTCCGTCTCTCCCACACTCCGTTTCTCCAAAAAAAAGACGCCGCTAAGGGCGTCTAGTTCGGCCGCTCGATGGACCGAACTTTCTTGCCGGACTCACGATGGAGCCGGATCGCTTCGACCAGGATAATGGCGCAGCGCTGGGCGAATTCCCGTTCGCGGGGCTCGGAATACTTCTTCCAGATCCGCGTGAAACGGAGATGAACGTTTTCCAGTCCGGGATCGGCGAGATGTGACTTCGCCATGGAGAAGAGCTGCTGGAATGGGCAGACATAGAAGCGTTCGATCGCTTCCGGATCCGCCTGGCCAAAAGTCTCTGGCAGGACGGCGAGGAACTCCGCGAGGATGTTCTTGCGCCGGGCTTGGACCGCCGGGTCGGCATCATGACAAAGCTTTTCGAGCTCGGTCACGATGAGATACTGAGCCGTAACGTCGGCGATCTGCCGTCCCGCGCACGCGAGGATCGCGTTGAGCCTCTCCAGAGACTCGTCGGCGCCGGTTCGGACGATGGACGTCTTCAACTGACGCATTTCAGTATTTTCCATGATAGGCATCCTTTGTGAGACGCCCATCATGGGGCGCCGGGGTCTGTTGTAAAGAACAACGGACCGTAGCAAAGATCCGCCCATAAGTCAAGATGCGGTCTGGCCAAACAAAAAGCCGCCGAGCGGGGCTCGACGGCTTCTCTTTCTGGTCTTATTCCGCGTCCTTCTTGTCGGACTTTGCCTTCTTTTCTTTCTTCTCTTTCTTGACCGGCTCCTTTACTGACTCTTCCTTCTTATCCGACTTCTCCCCGGTCCGTTCCATGGACTCGAGCTTGATCAGGATGCGTTCGATCTTGGCGTCGAGAGCCACGATCCGCTCTTCGGTCTTGCGGCAACAATCGCCGCCGCCGACGGCCGGCCGACGCTCGCTGAAATTAGGACGATCATGGCCGCCTTCGAAACGGTCGCGCTGGCCGCCGCCCTGCTTCTGGAAGCACTCCCGACAGTAGGTCGGTTTGCTGCCGTTCGGCCGGAACGGGACCTCGCACTGCTGGCCGCAAGCCGCACAGGTGGTCTCGAACATCCGCGGCGGACCGAAGCTGCCGCCACCACCGCCAAAACGGTCATCGCGGCCGCCGCGCGGCTTGAAACCGCCGCTACCGCCGCCGAAACCGCCGCCGCGCCTGCCTCCGAAATTATCATCGCGCTTGAACATATCGTTTGAGCCTTAGCTGATCCTTAAATTGGAATCGTCGAAGCATACACCAAAAAACGATTTTTGGCAAGGGTGTGCGCTCGAAAATGCCGCCTCCGGGCAGTTCGACCTGCGAATCACGCCAGCGTTCCCCGTCTGCCGGCAGGTAGACGACTCGGGTTAATCCTTCCAGAAACCTGACTCATTACTCAACAGATCAGCCGGCGACTGCTGACGATCAATAGCTATTGGCTGATCAGATTGATATAATTATGAATGAAACGACGCTTACCTATGGACCACCTATCCGAAACCCGGCAGAACGACCGGGACGAGCAGCCTCGCGCCAGCCTCAGCGATCGCCGTCGCGCCAGACTGGACCGTCTCGGTGATCGCCTGGCTATGGCTAAAGCCCGGCTCCGGACCATGTCGGTCTGGTCGGCCAAAGAGAAATGATATGTCGCGCACGCCTGAACTGCGGCAATATCTGAGCGGCGAACAGCGGCCGGAGGAGGTGCGTGAAAGCACTCAAAGCCGGATCGCCGACGCCAAAAAATATTCCTCCGACCCGGAACGTCCGGAAAAATTGGCCGCCCGCTACGAAGCTGAAAAGTGGCTGATGGCTGATCTGGAGGACCAGGCCAAAGCGCTGCGCACCGAAGCCCCGGACCTGAGCGACGAAGAGTTCGATCGCCGGTCCGACGAGATCGAACGCGCGGTCGCCGAGATGCACGAACGTATTTGCTCCGACGAGGTGATGGAGAAGGAAAAATACGCCACCGGTTTTACCGACTGGAAGGAAGTGAACGGACTCGGCGATTTCCTGGACAAATTCCCGATGTATTGGATCCCGACCAAGGAAGAGGTCGGCCGCGTGCTCGCGACCGCCAAAATCATGCATGAACAGCGCGTCGCTGCTGGCGTTCGCCGGCCGGAGGACCCGCTCGAGATCCTGGACATCGGCGGCGCTAACGGCGCCCTGGGCAAACTGATCGTCGATCTCGCGCGCGAGAACGGACTCAAAGTCGAATACTCCGTCGTCGACCCTTTCACCGAAGGCGTCGACGCCGCCCGCCAGGCTTACGCCGGCGATAAGGAGCTTGAATTCACCGCTCTCTCCTCTTCAGAATTCATCGCCAAAGAATACGCCGGGGACGCGGAGATCGGACCGCTTGTCGCCGAACGGGAAAAATTACTGGCCGCCGCCAACCGCCAGCGCCAGGATCTGGTCACTCTGACGAACGCCGTCTCCAGGCTGAAAAAGGCCGGGCGGCTGGATCCGCCGGAACTCGCGCGTCTGCACCGCGTGCTGCGAACGGATTTCGGGATGCAGCTTTCCGCAGCTGCGGGGTCCGACCCGGAACGTTTCGCTTTCGAACTCGAGAGCGGCTGGGATGAAAAAACCATGACGGACGCGCCATCCGCCGCGGACCGCCTGACCAATGATCTGAACAGCCGCCCGTCCGAGATCAGCCGCCGCATCGAGAGTCTCCTCGCCGGACGTCCGGCCAGCCGCGACCTCGTCATCAATTCCTGGATGCCTCCGGGACGGGATTTCACCAGCGACATCCGAGCCGCGAACGGAGCCGCGGTCATGTATTTCGTCGAGACTTACGGCGCGACGGGCGTCCAGGAGCAGGCCGGTTACCCGAGCCGCCCTTCGCGGATCGGCGAAGAGGACAGCTACGGCCCGGGTGTTCTGTATAATGAGGACACGGCCTGGGTCGGGCGCTCCGCTCCGGAACTGGCCAATCGGCACCGGGACTCTTCGAGCTGGGGACGAAACGAAGAGTTCTGCAACGCAGCCCTGGTGCAGGTCCGCAGAGAGATGCGGCTGGCTGGGAGACTGAAACTCGATCCGGCGAGTAACGGCATCAGGATCGAAGGTCAGTATCCCTGGGAGGGCGAACTGCGCGAAAAGCATGGTGGCGTTTCGCCGACCGCGCCGATCGTCGAAAAGCAGGGCCGATCCCGAAGCGACTACCACTCGACCCTGAACGAACTGGTGAGCGAAATGACCGACCTTTTGGGGACTATCCCGGGGTTGAAATAGCGGCGCTGAAATAAGCCATTTTTTGTTGAGCTGCATCCCCTTTTGACAAAACCCGCCTCTCGGAGAGGCGGGTTTTTGGCTGATCAACGGATAATCGGTTGGCTATTCGTGCGCTTCGACCAGCAGTTCCGCAGCGCGGAGCGGTTCGGCCATGAGCTCTTTGGTCACCTTATCCATGTGCATGCCGCGCGAACCTTTGATCAGGATGATATCGCCCTTCTTCATCTTCTCCTGGACGAAACGTCCAGCCTCTTCGGTCGTGCTGAAATGGACCAGCCGATCAGCCGGGAAACCGGCGGCCAGGGCGGCACTCTGGGCATCGCCCATCCGCTCGCCGACGAGCACTAACAGATCCAGACCGACGCCGGCAGCCTCACGCCCGACCTCTTCGTGGCCGGAGACTGACAATGTCCCGAGTTCGAGCATGTCGCCCAAGGCGGCGATGCGCTGGCGTTCGCCGTCAGCCGGCAGGTCGCGCAAGATGGCCAGCGCCGCTTTCGTCGAACGCGGCGAAGCGTTGTAAGTGTCATCGATGAGCAGTGTCCGCTTGATGCCGGCGAGGCAGCGGGTGCGGCCAGGCGGCGGTTCGTACGCGCGCAGACCCTCGGCGATCTCGACGAGGTTCATGCCTTTGGCGAGCCCCACGGCCGTGGCCGCGAGCGCCGCGTAAGCCGCGTGCCGACCCAGGACTTTCGGCAGAAAAACCGGGATCGTGCTGCCGCCAGCCGCGATCTTCAACCGCAAGCCGCAGCCATCCTCGGACTCGACGTCATAATGCATGGACACCTCGACCGCGCGGACGTCGGCCTCCTCGTGAAAACCATAACTCATGACCTTGGCTTTGGTCTTCTCCCGCATCGCCCAGACCAGTTCGTCGTCGTGATTCAGGATCGCGACGCCGTCGCGGCCGAGCCGTTGGACCAGGACCTGTTTTTCTTTCGCGACGTTCGCGATCGAACCGAAATTCTCGACATGCGATTCGCCGATCGCGGTCACGACGGCGATATCCGGCGGCGCGATGTCGGTGAGATACGCGATGTCGCCCGGATGATCGGCGGCCATTTCCAATATGAGCAGCTGCGGATAATCAGCCTCTGTCCGGCCCGACTTCCACCAGGCGCGGGCCAGGATCTTCAGCCATTTCCAATATGACCTCCGGCCGGCCGGCAAACGCAAGATGGTCAGCGGCAAGCCGACCTCATTATTGTAATTCTTTTCATTGGCGCCGACCTTGAATTTGCGGGCCAAAACTGCGCCCATGGCCTGCTTGGCCGAACTCTTACCAACCGAACCGGTCACGGCCACGACCACGGGCTTCTGGACCAGGATCTTCCGACGGGCATGGCCGGCCAACTGTTTCTGGATGAATTTGCGCATATTCTTGAGCTTAATATCCCGGACCGGCGAGCTTAATCCGCGGGGCGATCCGGCGGTATCTGCAGGTATTGTAGCAAGAAAGAGGCTATTTCTCCAAAAAGCGGCGCGGCGCTGGACTCGGCGAAAATGACGTCCTGCGGCCGGTCGATCTTGGTGAGCATGACGAAGGCCGGATCGTCCACCGGCGCGTAACCGACGAACGAACCGATGAAAGCGTTCTCCTCATAACCCTGGCCGTTGGCTTTCGAGATCTGGGCTGTGCCGGTCTTGCCGGCGACGTAATAACCATTGACGCCGGCGGCCTTGCCATGGCCGTTCTCAACCACGCGCACGAGCATGCCGCCCACGAGCGTCGAAGCGCGCTTGGTGATGACCTGGCGGACGACCTGCGGCTCGGTACGGACGACCATGCCATCGCTGCGGCGGATCTCCTTGACCACGTAAGGCTTCACGAGCTTGCCGCCGTTCGCGAGCGCCGCGTAGGCCGCGGCCATCTGGATCGGAGTCGTCGTGATGCCCTGGCCGAACGAAGCGGTCGCGGTCCAGATGTCGCCTTTCTTGGAGATCGAAGAGATGTCGCCGGCGGCTTCGGAGTCGAGTTCAATGCCGGTCGCGGCGCCGAACCCGAAAGCTTCCACATACTGGCGGAACAGTTTCGGACCGAGACGGTCGGCAGCGAAGATTGCGCCGGTATTGAGAGATTTCTCAAGTACCTGGGTCATGGTCTGGATGCCGTTGGCCTTGCCGTCGGAGTTGCGGATGGAGTAAGGCCCGATCTTCACCACACCTTCGTCATTGTAGGTCGTGTACGGCAGCACCTTGTCCGCGTCGAGAGCGGCGGCCATGGTGATCGCTTTCATGATCGAACCAGGTTCGTAAGAATAGAAGATCGCCGGATCATTGAAAGCGCGCATGTCCTTGACCGCGGAGTAGGCGTTCGGGTCGAAATTCGGGTAGCCGCAAAGCGCCAGGACAGCGCCGGTCTTGGGTTCCAGAATGACGACTGCTCCGCCCGTGGCGCCATGGCGCTCGACCGCGGCGGCGAGTTTCTCGCAGGCGTAATATTGGATGTTGCGGTCGATCGTGAGCAGGATCTCCGCGCCGTCGGTCGCCGGCCGCAGGTCACGCTCGGCGATGCCGATCCAGCGGCCGACCGGATCGGTCTCCGCTTCGATGTAGCCGACCTTGCCGGTGAGTTCGCGATTCCAGAAACCTTCGATGCCGTAACGGCCAACGCGCTGACCGGCCGCGTCGAAGCCCACGAAACCGGTCAGATGCGAAAAAGCCGCGCCCTCCGGATAATAACGGAACGGCTCAGCCGTGATGTGGACGCTCGCCAGACCGAGCGCGCGGACCCGATTCACGGCCTCTTCGGAGACCTGGCGCGCGAGCGGCACATAAGGATCGTCCTTGGCCGCGAGCTTGGCGAGCAGTTCGGCTTCGTCGAGACCGAGGAGCGGCGCGAGCGCTTTCGCCGCCGCGGCCGAATCGTCGATGCCGCGCGTGTCGGCGTAGACGAGCGCCAGGGATTTGTTGACCGCGATCGGGAACTTCTGTTCCGCGGCCCGCGGATTGGAAACGTAGACCGCGCCGCGCTCCGGGAACAATTTTTCCGTCAGATAGTGCTGGTCGGTGGCCAGGGCGGCGTAATGATCGTGCGACAGGACCTGGATGATGAACAGCCGGCCGACCAAGACCAGCAGCAGCGCCGCCATCGCGACGCGCAAAAAAAGCAGGCGGGAGCCGGAAACTTCAGCCTTGCCGCCCGGGCGATGTCTGGCGATGCCAAATCTCACAGCCATACCGCGAACCTCACTTATTGAGCGCCGCCTCGATGCCGAAATCGAAAAGTTTGCCCGGGCCAGCCGGATTCGATCCCCTTTCGACCTCCAGGCCGTCATTCACGCCGTCGCCGTCGGTATCGGCTTTGGCCGGATCAGTGCCGTAAAAATACTCCAGTGCATTCGACAAGCCATCCTTGTCCGGATCGTCGTCGCCAGCGGCCTTGGCCGAGATGACCGGCAACCCCTTGGCCGGAGCGGCAGCCGCGCCCCGGCGGACCGCGCCTTGGCCGGCGAGCGGCAAATGTTCGGAAATGGTCGGCAGGAGCGAAGTGATGATGTCATCGACCTGTTCGACTCCGGCAGTCGGCGCGCTGATCGCGACCGGTCCGTTGAACTTCGAAAAATTGAACGTGGCCGAAAAAATACCGCGGCGCAACCCGTCATCGTACCGGAAGCGCAACAGGGCGCGATAAGGATACAGGTCGCGCTTACCGATCCAGATCTCGCCGTTCTCGGCCGTCACGTTGGCGAAAAAAATATCGACCGGCTCGCGCTCCTTGCTCGTGAGTTCGCGGCCCTGCCGCAGCGCCTCGGCCTGCAGCACGTAATCCTTGACGTATAGGAGTTCCGGACGGATCACGTAATGATGATTCGGCACGCCGCCGACGGTCTCGGACTTCAGCTTGCCGAGAAATTTCAGGAACGGCGTGATGCGCAGCTGCTCGAGAAGATAGGTCTGGTCGGCCTCGGCGAGCTCGCGACCGCGGCCGCCCCAGAACGGCGCTTCCAGGCCGGCCCGGATACTCTCCAGATCGAAGGTCAGCCAGTCGCCGCGGAACGCTTCCAATCTCAAAACGCCGAGCATGGCCGGCAGAACATCGAAGCGCAGGAAGTCGGCGCTGCCCGATTTCACGAACTGGCCGGAGTATTCCGTCGGCTGATCGGCTCCGACGGCGAGGTCGAATTGCAGAGCGGCCTGGGAGGCTTCGGCATCCGTCCGGTCGACGACGCCGACCGACTCGAAGTAGACCGCCTCGCGTCGGCGATCGACGGCGCCGTTGCTTTTCTTCGTTTCCTGCCAGCCTTCGTAGCGGACCAGAGCCTCGACGCCGAACGTCCGGGCGCGCATCAGGCGCCACTGCGCGAGACGCACGATCTCCGAGGATTGCGGCAGGAGCAGCAGCATCAGAGCAGCCATGAGCACCGCGGTCATGGAAATGAAAAACACGAGCAGGATGTAGGCGTTGGCGTACCACTTTTTCGAAGCCATGAGCGCGGCGATCAGTCTTTTAGGTATTTGCGTCCCCGCAGCCGCTCCGGCAGATAATCCTGACCGGTATCGGCGTGGCCGTCGGAACGTTTCTTGGCGACGTCGGGCGGATAGACATAACCCTTGCCGTAGTCGAGTTCTTTCATCAGTCTGGTCGGAGCGTTGCGCAAGTGCAGCGGGACGGGTTCGCTCGGCAGGCGCTCGATATCCTCGCGCACGCGGCCGTAAGCGACGTACAGGGAGTTGGATTTCGGCGCGCGGGCGAGATAGACGGCGGCCTGGGCGAGGATGACGTTGCATTCCGGCATGCCGAGGCTGTGGGCCGCCTGGAAAGCGGCCACGGTCTGGACGAGTGCGTTCGGATCAGCGAGGCCGATGTCTTCGGACGCGAAGCGGACCAGCCGACGCGCGACGTAGACCGGATCCTCCCCCGCCTCGAGCATCCGCCCGAGCCAGTAGAGCGCGGCGTCGGGATCCGAACCGCGCAGGCTCTTGTGCAGCGCGGAGATGAGATTGTAGTGTTCCTCGCCGGATTTGTCGTAGAGCAGATGCGAACGGCGCATGATCGCAGCGAGACGTTCGCGCTTCAAGTGTATCACTCCAGCGCCGGCGGCGTCTAAACTGCCGGACTCGGATTTCACCGCCATCTCAAGCGTGTTGAGCGAAGTCCGCGCGTCGCCGTCGGCGGCCGCGGCGATGAACTCGATGACGCCCTCTTCCGCCTCGATCTTCTGCTTGCCGTACCCGCGCTCGGCGTCCGCGAGCGCCCGGCGCAGCAGGACCTCGATATCCGCGGCCGCGAGGCTCTTCAGGACGAAGACGCGGCAGCGCGAGAGCAGCGCCGAATTGACCTCGAAGGACGGATTCTCCGTCGTTGCGCCGATGAGCACGACTGTGCCGTCCTCGACGTGCGGCAGGAACGCGTCCTGCTGGGCCTTGTTCCAGCGATGGATCTCGTCGACGAAGACGATGGTGCGGGTGCCGTTGAATTTCAGCGTGTCCTTGGCTTCGGCGACCACCTGGCGCAATTCCGCGACCCCGCTCGAGACGGCCGAGAGCTGCACGAAGCGCGACTTGGTCGTCTTGGCGATGAGACGCGCGAGCGTCGTCTTGCCGGTGCCGGGCGGCCCCCAAAAGATCATCGATGGCACTTCGTCCTGATCGATGAGACGCCGGAGCGGGCTGGCCTCGCCGATGATGTCCTGCTGGCCGACGAATTCCGAAAAATTCTCCGGCCGCAGACGATCGGCGAGCGGAGCCTCCTTCTTTTGCTGGCGGCGGGCCTTGTAGTCGAACAGGTCGTCCATATTTCACCCTCTAGATTACGCCTCTTGGCGCTAAAACGGAATACCGGCGGCGGGTGGAGCTTGCTGTTTTTCCGCGGTCTGTTAAGGTGAGGCCGTTCTTTACAACCTTTTCAGCCACGGAGGCCAACATGTCCGAACCGAACGGCAACATCTCCACTGCGCGTTTCACTCCCCGTCAACGCCTGATCGGAATCGGGATCTTTCTGGCCATCAACGCCGCTTACCTCGTCGGTTATGGATCCGGATATTCCGACCAGAAGCCGGAACCGGCCGCAACCGTCGACCAGGCGCCGGCCGCGATGTCCGTTGCTGCGCCAGCTCTCCCCTGCGCCAGCGAAGAATTCGTCCGGGCGCGCAACAATGCCTGGGCGATCATGAACTCGCTGACCAACGACAACTTCAACCAGGAGCTCGTCAAGGATAACATCGACGCGATCTCCACGCTCTTCGCGCTGGCCATGGGGCCAGACACGCCAGCGAAGATCCGCGCCGAAATGCTCGACCTGTATCCCAAGAAGGGGCTCTTCCTCTTCAAGGAAGCCGAGCGCGAGAAGCTGTTCCAGAACCTTCTTGAGGGCACGCCGGAGGAGCGCCTGCGCTGGTTCGGCTACCTGAATACGGCCGACCTCAAAGCGACGCAATTCCTCCAGTGTCTGCTGGCCGACGACGCTCGGATCAAGCAGTACCTCGCTGGCGAAGAGATCGCTCTTGAGGGCGAATAAAAGGCTGCCTCGGCAGACGAGGCTGAATGACTCAGCCGCCAACGGACCGCTCTGGTCCGTTTTTTTGTCCGCGCGACATGGGCAATCTTGACAGCCGCGGCGATTCACGCAAAAGTGTGCTCAGATCTTTCCAAGGAACGGAGGCGCGACATGCCCATGATAATACACTCCAAAACAGTCTTGCAGATCTTCGCTCTGGCCGACCAGATCGCGCACGAAGAGATGGAAGCCAACTCCCGGAGGACCGGCCGGCCGCTGGTGAACAACGGTGATCAGATGTCCATCCCCCTGGACCACCATCCGGACTGGTATTATGAAGAGGCCGCGCGACGGCTGGGCTACAAACTTACCAGGGTCGGATCCATGACCTGCAGCGGAGGGGCAGCGCAACGTCCGCAAAAGGCCAGAACCACCTTTCTCGAACGGTTGCGCCATCTCCTGTTCGGCGATCGAGGCTGAATGACTTAGCCGCCCACGGACCGCTCTGGTCCGTTTTTTTGTCCGCGCGACAAGACCTCGTCTTGACAGCCGCGGCGATTCACGCAAAAGTGTGCTCAGATCTTTCCAAGGAACGGAGGCGCGACATGCCCTTTGCATTACTCTCCAAAGAAGCCAAGCAGATACTGGCTCTGGCCCAACAGATCAGACAGGAAGAGATGAAGGCCAACTCCAAAAGGACAGGTAAAACGTACTGGTATTCTCTGGAAGAAGCCGCGCGACGCAGGGGTTACAAACTTACCAGGGTCGGATCCATGACCTGTAGCGGAGGGACAACGCAACGTCCGCAAAAGGCCAGAACCACCTTTCTCGAACGGTTGCGCCGTATCCTGTTCGGCCACAAGAAGTGACCAGAAACCGGAAAACTGCTCTCGTCCAACGTCCCAAAAACTACGGGACGTTTTTTTATCTGACCGAAATCCATGTACGTAAAAACACCAGTCTGGCTGGTGTTCTTGCGTGGTCGGGGCGACAGGGATCGAACCTGCGGCCTCTCGGTCCCGAACCGAGCGCACTACCGCTGTGCTACGCCCCGATGATATTTATGTGGAAACAGCATAATGTATCTCCGCCAAATAATCAAGCGCCCCGGCCGGGAACGCCCAAGCCAGACCTGATCGTCAAGAATTGGTACGATATAGCCCATGATCATCCGAACCTGCGAATGAATCCGGATTCACACGACCCGCGGAGATCAAGACGGGACAAAAAAACCCGGATCCAGTGCGGATCCGGGTTTTGCGATAAGGCCGCCGATCAGCCGGCGAGCAGCAGCCACTTGCCGGGCGCGGCGGGTTGGCCGTCCTGGGCGGGCCGAGCTTTGATCTCGCCGATGGGAATGGCGTGGCGGCAAAGTTCGACGAGCAGCTTCAGCCGCTCGAACATGCCGACGTCGCCAGCCATGGCGAAACCGAGCAAGTAGAAGACGCAGGCCATGGGCATGAGAGCGATCGTGTTCGCGGCATTGTCGTTGAGCCGGCCGAAGAACTGGGCGTAAGCCGTCTTCATGTTGATCTGGACCGCCAGACCGAGCGTGTCATACACCTTGTACATCAGCTCGTTGGACTGCTCATCATCCAACTGGATGGCGAGCTCGTCGCGGAACTCGCTCAAGAGCAGCACGCTGGTGAAGACGAAGTCGGCTGACGGATCGACGTCAGCAGCCTCGGCGTCGGCGGCTGCCAGATCGGCAGGCAGAGCGCCGTTCGCGCTGAGACCGGTGCCGAGCGACCCGGCCAAGACGCGCAGATCAGTGATCGTCTTGCCGAGAGCGACGGCTAAAGCCGCTTTGGCCGCATCCTGATCCACGTGCCAGGCGATATCGAGCGGAAAGATGCCGACCTTGGCTTCCGTGAAATAAGGATCGATGACCGCCAGCGCCCGCTGCGCCAGCTTCTTGTCGGCGCAATGGCGCAAGACAAAGTCGACCAAGCTTTGCTGATCCGTCGTGAACATCTGGATCTCCTGACCGGCGAATGCCGAAATGAGACAATGAAAGGAGCTTGCGCCCACCTTAGCCGTTAATGGCCGTTATCGTCAACGCCCGGCGCCCGCCAGCCTTGATTGACATTCACCCGCCGCGCCGTTAAGATCGCCGCAAGTTCTTTAGACAATCAGCTGAATCACTGTCCGGAGGTGCCGTCGTGAACGACCAACGCAACCAGGCCGCCGAAAAGCGGCCGCTCGTAACCGGCAAGGAACTGCTGTTAGCCGCGTTATTCTTCCTCGTCATCGCCTGGCTCGCGAGCTGGAAGTTCGCGCTCATCATGATGGGCTCGCTCCTCATCCATGAATTCGGACACGGCTGGGCCATGAAACGCCTCGGCTGCGGTATCCGGGGATTCTACTTCGTGCCGCTCCTGGGACTCGCGGTCTCCCCGCTCAGGAAATGGGAATCGCGCCGGGACGAGACGATCATCGCGCTCATGGGACCGGCCTGGGGCTTTGCCCTGGGACTCGCCTGTCTGGGCCTCTACTTCCTGACCAACGAACCGATCTTCGCCGGCGCAGCCATGTTCAACGGTTTCCTGAATCTCTTCAATCTGCTGCCGGTCAACCCGGTTGATGGCGGCCGGGCGGCGAAATCCATCGCCTACTCGATCTCGCCCAAGTTCGGACTCGCCGTGCTGGTGGCCGGACTCGGATTGACGGCCTGCCTCGGACTCTTCTTCTCTCCGATCGTCGTCGCTTTCATCGGCTTGGCCGGTTACTTCGACCTCAAGCAGGAGATCAGCGACCAACGCCAACAGCGCGACCGCGAACGGATCATCGCCGCCTTCGCCGAAAAGCTCGGCGTCGAACCGAAGGTGAACGTCGTAAGCGACGCTTTGCAGCAGATCTTCGACTGCATCAATGCCGGCCTCATAGACTGGAGCGAACTGCACGACGAAGGACTGCGCCAGCGCATGAAAAACTGCGGCCTCACCTCTGGCGACATGATGAAGCTCTTCTGGACGCGGATCGCCGTCGATGCCACCGAACCGCGCCGCTCGTTCAGATCCCGCGCCACTTCGGCGCAGGAACTTTGGGCCCTGACGGACGACGACGATTTCCGCCAGACGCCGCTCGGCAAGTTCCTCAAAACGAAACCGCTCCCGGTGATGACGCGCGATGAAGCGCTGAACGGCTTCGTGGCCTACGCCGCGCTCGCCGGCGGACTATTCTGGCTGTTCACCGCCGCCTCGCAGATCATGAACTTCACGGAACTTCTCAAAGCTCTCAGCTGATCCTTCTGATTCTTGCCGCGCCCCGTTCATCGGGACGCGGTTTTTTTCGCCACTTTAACAGGGAGTGACGGAGAGACGGAGATACGGGAGAGACGGAGAGACGGAGAAACGAAGTCATTTGAAATATATTTTTAACCTCGTAACTTCGTCTCTCCGTCTCTTCCTGACTCCCCAACTTCAGCACTCCAGAACTCCAGAACTCCAGAACTCCAGCACTCTCAACTAAGCCTCCCCCACTCCCCAACTCTCAAAACAAAGGCTATAATGTCCCCATATGAATGAAGACCTTAAGCAGTTCATCAAATCCGCCCTGACGGAAAAGATCCCCAGGCCGGACATTAAAAAAGCCCTCTCCCAGGCCGGCTGGGCGGAAGAGGAGATCGTCTCGGCCATCGGAGCCTTTGCCGAGATCGACTTCCCGATCCCGGTGCCGCGCCAACGCCCCTACCTGTCGGCGCGCGAGGCGTTCATTTACCTGCTCCTGTTCGCCTGTCTCTATTGGAGCGCCTGGAGCTTCGGTACGCTGCTCTTCGATTTCATCAATCATTGGATCCCGGATAAGCTGTCGCAGTATTATCAGCTCGACATCTTCGGCGTGCGCACCTCGATCGCCTCGCTCATCGTCGCTTTCCCGATCTACTTCTGGCTGACGACGCTCACGATCAGATGGATCAGCCGCGATCCGGAAAAGAAGAGCTCCAAAGTCCGCAAGTGGCTGACCTACCTCACGCTCTTCGTGGCGGCCAGCATCATCATCGGCGACCTCATCACGCTCATCTATAACCTGCTCGCGGGCGAACTGACGCTGCGGTTCATCCTCAAAGTTCTGGCCGTAATGCTCATCGCCGGCCTGATCTTCGGCTACTACCTATGGGATCTGAGAAAGGAAGAGAAATAAATATGTTGCGCATCAATGGTCTCCGGATCTTCGCCGGCTTCGTCATCACGCTCGTCATCGCGGCCATCGCCGGCGGCCTGTACCTTTCCGGTTCGCCGAACGCGGAGCGCAGCCGCCAGTTCGATTCGCAACGCCTGGCCGAAGTGCAGCAGATCGCGGCCGCGGTGGATTCTTTCTACGCCCGCAACAACCGGCTGCCGGCCGACCTGAAAGTCCTCATGCAGGCCGCGGGAACCGAAAGCTACCTGGTCGGTTCGCTCGAGGATCCGCAGACGAAAGAACCCTACGGCTACGAACCTCAGGGCGATTCCAACTACCTGCTCTGCGCCATTTTTGATCTGGCCAGCGAAACAGCAGACCAACAGGAATTGAAACAGCCGATGCCGGTGCGAGAACCACTGCCGCCGGCCGCGACCGCCCCGCTCGTGACCGAGCCTTTGACACGCGGCCGCCTGCGGACCTGGGAGCATCCGTCCGGACATTTCTGCTTCGAACTGAACGCCACGGACACCATCGGCAGCGTCCAGTGCGGTCTGCGTAATCCCTGCGCCGCCGGCCAGACTTGCGCCACGCTGCCGGACAACAAAGGCACGCTCTGCGTCCCTCAGGGACACGAATGCGAGGCTGCCGGCTGCCCCGGACAATGTCTCCTCGCCGAGAGCTATCCGGTCCAGGTCACCTGCGCCCAGCCTAAAGGCGCCGCCAGCAGCTGCGTGCTGATGCGCCAGATCAAGACCGGCGAGGTCGACTGCTACGGCTGCGCCCAGGGCGCCTGCACAAGCCGCCCGGCGGACTGGGAAGATTTTGCCGCTCCGGCCCAGGCGGGATACGTCGGCATTCCCTACTCCTGCCAATCGACCGCGAAAGGCTGCCAGCTGGTCCAGTAGCTGTCGGCATCAGCCAACGTCTAAAAAGCCGCCGGGCGAACTCGGCGGTTTTTTGATTCGAGGGTGGGGGTGAAGAAGTGCTGAAGTACTGGAGTTCTAAAGTGCGGAAGTTAAAAAATATCGATTGACTCCGCCACGTCGCTCGCGAGCGACGTGGCTCCGTCTCTCCAGCACTCCCGCACTCCTGCACTCCCTAACCCCATTGACTCCATCCGCCAGCGCTGGCAAGCTGTCTTGAAGTCCTTTTCCAACCACCACCGACCAAGGAGCTGCCGATGAAGGGTTATCGCAGCGTCTTCTCTTTCCGCTACGGTATCTTCGACATGGACGGCACGCTGATTGACAGCATGCAGCCGTGCCTCAAGATCTTCGCCGACCTCGTGGCCAGCTACGGCCTCGACGAAGCGGCCGCCCGGGATTCATTCGCGGCCGCGACCAGCGCCAAACTCACGGATATCTTCCGTCAGACGATCAACGCGGCCGGCGACAACCCGACCGACAAGGAAATCGCCAGCCTCTTCCTCGAATTCGAGCGGCGCATCCGCCTCGTGCCGATCGACTATCTCGCCGGCGCGAAAAGGCTCCTGCGCGCGCTCGCCGGCAAAGGCGTCACGATCTTCGTCTCCAGCGGCTCGCCGGATGAGACAGTCAGCCGCCGCCTCGGCTCCGAACTCGCCCGCGGCCGCTTCAAGCTGACGCTCGGCTCGACAGCCATTCCGAAAGGACCGCTGCATATCCAGGCCTTCGCGGACGCCGCCGGCGTCTGCATCACCGAGTTCGCGCGCGACTGCTTCTACTGCGGCGATTCGGAGATGGACATGCTCATCGGCCACCGCTTCGACCTGTACACCGTGGGCGTCCTCGGCACGATCACCGCCGAACGTCTGCGCGCCGCCGGAGCCAGGCGCGTCATCCCAGGCATCGACGCCCTGCTCGCCGATCCGCGCTGACCCCCAACTTTGGGGGTCTTTTTTTAGCCGCTCGGACCCGACACGACTGGCCGGCTGTCTGAGCTTGACGCCGGCTGACGCAGCCGCTAAGGTCGCTTCAAGTGGGCCTTTCTGTGTCTGAACAGCTAACGTGGAGGTGGCTCATGTCACGCTCTTTGACAACCAAAACCCTGCTTGTTCTGCTCGCTACCAGCGGCATCTACACCGGCGGATTCCTCCTGGGACGCCGCACAGCCGAGACAGTCGAAACTGTCCCGCCAGTCAGCCAGATCGAATCCCTCCCGCCGGAACCAGCCTCGCTCAACGGGATGTGCAGCGAATCTCCAGACAAGGTTGCAGGCGTGGATTTCGAAACCTACCGGCAGGTTTGGATGATGATCAGGAGCCAGTACTTCGATTCGAGCTCGGTCTCGGATTCCAAACTCTTCTACGGCTCGCTCGCTGGCATGGTCGCCGCGCTCGATGACCCGCATTCGCGATTCTTCGACCCGACCGAAGCCAAGCAATTCGAAGAAGCCAAGTCCGGAAAATTCTGCGGCATCGGCGCGGTCCTCGAAGACAAGCAAGAGACCCTGACCATCATCCGGATCATGCCGGGCTCGCCGGCGGAACGCGCCGGGCTCAAGGCCGGAGACCAGATCCTGACGATTGACGGACAGCCGACGAAGGACAAAAAGATCGACGAATGCGTCACGAAGATCCGCGGGGCCAAGAAGACCAAGGTCAAACTGCTCGTGAACCGCCCGGGCCTGCCCCAACCGCAGGAATTCATGATCACGCGCGACGAAGTCACGATCGAATCCGTCAAATGGAAAATGATCGAACGCGGCGGAAAGCATCTCGCCGTGATCCAGATCGCCGAATTCCAGAGAAACACCGACGAGCAGTTCGACGAGGCCGTGGCGGCGATCATCAAAGCCAAAGCCGACGGACTGGTCCTCGACCTGCGCGACAACCCCGGCGGCTATCTCCACATCGCTATCGACATCGCCGGTGAATGGATCGGCAGCGGCGTAGTGGTTCAGCAAAAATATCGCGACGGCACCATCGAAAAAAGCGGCGTGCAACACAAAGCCCGTCTCGCCGCGATGCCGACCATCGTGCTACTGAACAAGAACTCAGCCTCCGCTTCGGAGGTGCTCACCGGCGCCCTGAAAGACAACGACAAGATCAGGATCGTCGGCGAAAAGAGCTATGGCAAAGGCTGCGTCCAGACCGGATACGACCTGCCGGACGGCTCCTACGTGAAGCTCACGATCAGTCTCTGGCTCACGCCATCGGGAAACATGATCCATAAAGTGGGCATCGAACCCGACGTCGCGGTACCGCTCACCGAAGACGACGCGAAAAATGAACGCGACCCACAGCTCGACAAGGCGCTCGAACTCCTCGCCAAGTGAGTCGACCGCCTCTCGACCGCGACCCGCCGGAACTTTCCGGCGGGTCTTTTTATTTCCAGCATCAGGCGCAAAAAGTCCCGACCAACCCCGATTGACTCGTCGTTCCGGTTCTGATTAAGTTCGCTATACGTATGTCAGTCAAAGGCTGAAGACAGGAGTCTGACATGAGACGTTCTTTCATAGCATTGGCGATTGGGGTTCTGCCCGTCACCACCTTCATCCTCGGCCTGGTCATCGGCCGAGGCAACCAGAGACCGCCTGCGCGGCAATTCAGCGAGGTCTGGAACTACATCGAGGATAACTACGCCGCCGGACCGCTGGACCAGGACAAGATGCTCCGTAGCGCCCTTACCGGACTCATCGGCTCGCTGCACCGCCAGGACGACACGTTCTCGGCTTACTACGATCCCGAGACGGTGCGGCAGATGGAGCGGGCGGAAAAAGACTCGACCTCCGACCTGGGCACCATTACTGATCTCCGGACCGACCCGCCGACCATTGTCGGGCTCATACCCAATTCGCCGGCGGAAAAAGCCGGGGTCTTCCCCGGCGACCGGCTGTTGGCCATCAACGGCCGCAGCGCTTCGGGACTCACCCGCCAAGGCCTGGTTACCCTGCGGAGCACGCGGCTCGCCGGCAAGACGATCCGCCTGCTCATCGGACGTGAAGGAGCCGCTGAACCGCTGCAGTTCGACATCGATGCTGTCCCGGCGGCTTACGACCTGGTCAGTCTGCGGCTGGTCCAAGCGAACGGTCGTCGTCTGGCGATCATCCGGATCGCCGACTTAACCGGGGATGCTGCCGCCAGATTCGACCAAGCGGCAGACGACGCGCTGAAAGCCGGGATCGAAGGCCTGATCATCGACCTCCGAGGCAATCCCGGCGGCACCGTCGACAACGTCTGCCACATCGTCAGTGCCTGGATCGGCTCGAATAGCTGCATGATGATCACCTATGCGCACGACAACGCGAAATTCGCCTCACGATTGACCGAATACTCGCCGCTGGCCAGCAAACCGACGATCGTGCTCGTCGACGGCGGATCAGCCTCGGCGGCAGAGGTCATGGCCGGCGCCTTGCAGGACTATGGCCTAGCCCAAGTGGTCGGAACGCAGACCTTCGGAAAAGGCGTCGGCCAAGTTGACCTCCAACTGAGCGACGGTTCCGTCATCAGTCTGGTGACCACGCGCTGGTTCACGCCCAAAAAATTCCGCTCGGTCCACAATGTCGGCCTGACGCCGGACGTGATCGTGCCTCGGACGACGGCGGACTTCCAGATGAACCGCGACCCGCAACTCGACAAGGCGCTCGAACTCCTCGCCAAGTGAGGATCTCGCCATGCCTCTCGACCGCAACCCGCCGGAACTTTCCGACGGGTCTTTTTTATCGCGGCCTCTCCGGTGCCTGTCCCCTTGGTGTCAGGCACCGCGGGCTGCAGCATCTTTTTTAAGCTCATTTGATGGCGCAACGGTGTCAGGCACCTCAGGTGCCTGACACCGAAGGAAACGATTCATAAAATCCCAGGCTAGCGTCCAAAGGTCGCGCTTGGCGGCAAGCGGCCTATCCCCCTCTGCCTGCGGCTTCCCCCTTCGCTAAAGCTGCGGGGAACAGGTCGGGGGATTCACGAGTCATAAAACCCCGAGCTGACACTCGGGGTTACACTTTGGTGGTGAAAAAAATCGCCAGCACTAGGCTGGCGAATAGAGATGCGCGGGCTTGATCAGCCCTTCGGTTTGACCGACCGTTCGCGGGAGACTTCGTCGCCGTCCCCGTCCTTGCCTTTCACCTTCACACTGATCTTCTCGATCTGGTTCGGACTCGTCCCGTTTTTGGCGTCGTCGATCTTCTTCTCGGCGGCATCGAGCTGCTTCTGCACGCCGCCGGACTTGTTGTCGTCGAGCGCCTTCTTGACCTCTTTCTCGACGTTGGCCTTGACCTTCTCGGCAACTTGCCGATGAGCGGGATCCTTCGGGTCCTTCGGCTTCACGCTCACATGGACCTCTTCCTTCTCCAGCGGCTTCGGGGCGTCTTTCTTCTCGTCAACCATGACTGCATCCTCGCCGCTCCAGGCGGCCTTAGGGGTCAAAACACAGCCCTACTTTGGAATATTTGACCGTCATTGTCAATATCCGGACCCCACTCGCAGAACCCGATCCGGAAGATCAAGAAAATCAAAACGCGGCCCGGATCTTCTGCCGGACCGCGTCTGCGCCTGCTACTTATTTCTTCTCCGTCAGCTTGACCTCGACGACCTTCTCTTCGCCTTTATGCAGGATCTTCAGCTTCACTGTGTCGCCGGCGGCAAGCTTGGTCACCGCGAGCTGCAGCGGATAATCGGCGGTCAGCTCTTTGCCGTTAATCTCCAGGATGATGTCGTTCTCGACGATGCCGGCGAGATCGGCCGGCGAACCCGGCATGACCGCGAGGTCGGTCTGCGCCTGGCCGCGGACGACGAGCGCGCCGTGATCGACCGATAGCTGATTGGCAGCTTGCAGCTCTTTCGAGATCATGACGAAGCGCACGCCCAGGAACGGCCGGACAATCTTGCCAGTGGCGCGCAGACTCGAAACAACAGTCTTCACGTCATTGATCGGCAACGAGAAACTGATGTTCTGCGAGCCCTGGACGATGGCTACGTTGACGCCGATGACCTCGCTCTTCAGATTCAGGAGCGGCCCGCCGGAGTTGCCCGGATTGATGGCCGCGTCCGACTGAATGACGTCGAAAAGTCCTTGCGAGCCGCCCAAACCGTCGTTCGCGGTGAGCGAGCGCTGCAATCCGGAAATGATGCCGAAAGAGACGCTGTTGCTGAAACGCCCCAGCGCGTAACCGATGGCGATGACGCTCTGCCCGACCTGTAGCTTGTCCGAATCCCCGAGCGCGACGAAAGGAAAATCCATCCCCTCGATCTTCAGGACTGCGATGTCGCTGACCGCGTCGCGGCCGAGCACCTTGGCTTCGAACTTGCGCTGGTCCTGCAGCACGACCGTGTAGGAAGCCTTCTCGTCGGCGACGACGTGCCGGTTGGTGACGATATAGCCGTCAGCCGAGATCAGGAAACCAGAACCGGCGCCGATCTCCTGCTTCGCCGTGCCGTTCTGACGGTATTGCGGAACGTTGAACTGCAAACCCGGCATGTCGCCGAAGAACTGCTGAAAGAGATCGTCGTTCTCCTGCGGCGCCAGATATTGTTCATAGACCGGCATATCCTTGGAGACGACGATCGAGACCACGGCTGGCGAAGATTTTTTCACGACCTCGATGGCGGCCTGTTCGCTGGTGGTCTGTTTCAGCCGGCCGCGCAACTGCGGCAAAGAATATCTCTCCGCGCCGGATTGAAACTGGCCAGCCGCCGGATCAATGACCTGGCGCACGGCGGCCGGCAGCATTTGGAATAATCCGCCGGTCAGGCGGCCGCTCGAAGCGACGAGACCGGCGGCAAAGCCGAACAAGGTGGCTACGGCCGCGGTCAGGATGATATTGACGATGAAGAACCGGTTGGACGACAACGTCTGTTTGCTGGGCATAGCTTAAAAAAGCTTATGGTTTGTTGAATTCACCGCGCACAGCGGCGGCGAAAATATTATAACACGACGCGAGCCAGCGGCCGCAAGAGCGGCTATGGCTCGGATCAGTGATCCAAGCCGGCGCGCGCCAGCACCCCGTTCGCGTGATAATGCTTGAGGCAGCGGACCTCGCTCACAAGATCAGCCAGCCGGATGATCGACGTCGGGCAACCGCGGCCGGTGAGCACCAGTTCGGTCGCGGCTAATTTGGCGGCCAGCAGTTCCAGTACGTCGCTTTCCCGCAACAATCCGAACGGCACGCAGGTCAGGGCTTCATCGAGAATAACCAGGTCGTATTTTTTACCAGCTAATAGCTCTTGTGCCAGTCGCAGACCGCGCTCAGCCTCGGCTACGTCCTCCGGCGTGACACCGAAACGGAACGTCTTGGCCGCCGGATCGAAACGCTTGAGTCCGGTGGCGAAAAGATCGATCTCGCCCGGGAAGCGCTCGGCGATGACCCGGCGCTCGGAATAATGATCGCCGCCCTTGTCGAAACTTATCATAGCGACCCTGAAACCAGCGCCGACCGCGCGGACCGCGAGTCCGAGAGCAGCGGTCGTCTTGCCCTTGCCGTCGCCGGTATAGACCTGGATGAGGCCGCGACCGCGGCCAGATTTCTTGTCAGCTGTTTTCATAAGATGACTGGCTTCAACGCAATTTTATCCGGATATTTTACCACAAAGAACCGTTAAAAAAGCCCGGCTTCCTTATCGGGAAAGCCGGACGAGACGAAGCGTTGAATTTTCGCGAAAGGACGGCTGATCGTTTCGGGCGAACCTACAGCACCCGGCGCGACGCGGTGCCGCAGCCCGGACAGTTGCGGAAGAAAGCATGGTCCGCATCGAGCGTCGCTGTGACATCGCAATCGAGCAGAAGGATCGCTGTAAAATCGCGCTTGTCACTGCAGACCGACCCGGCCAGATCCACGCCATTTCGGCCCATCTCGTAGATGATCTCGACAAAGGCGTGTTGGAGATAGGCGCAGACGCCCTGAAGCGCCGTGAGGCCCAGCTCATCCTCCTGGAATGACTCGCGGCACTCGGAAACAAGACGGCCGCGATTCTGACGACCATCCCGGACGCGGATCCAGGTCGGATTCGCGAACTCGACGTAACGCGCGTCGAAAGCGGCACAAGTCGCATCGCTGCCGCTGAACACGACGCCCGCGCGATCGCAGAGCTTCCGCAGGCCGAGACGCGGCTCGACCAGGACGATCCACGGGAAGTCCTTGTCTACCTTGAGAAGAGCCGGCGGAATATCGGGAATGCTGGCGAGGTAAGCCTCGAAGTCGCGATAGCCGAGCTCGCGCCCGACGCCGCGGTCCCAAAACCGCTTGACCTGGATCCGGCGCAAGCCGCCGGACTGGTCCGCGACGCCGCCGGAAGTGAGCCGGCGGATGAACTCCTGGACCTCGTTGCCGATCCCGTGCCCGGCGTTGTCGATCTCGATGAGCTGTCGGATCTGCCCTGTGGAAAGGTGCTGCTGTGCCATGTCTGACCTCCATCCTCGGTACGCTGGCGCGGCATCGAGCCTGGCTCGACAACGCCCCAGTCTCCCTGCGGACAGTCTGCGGAATCCGCCGCAGGCGGCGCGTTCAGAACCGGCGGAACCACCCGTCTGATCCGAACGACACCATAAATTGACACCGAACCCGGCTGTTGTCAATGCGCGCGCTCGGCGCGTCTATACAAAACCGCCGAGCTGGGCTCGACGGTTTTGTATAATCAGAGTTGCTGGACGACAATCTCTTTACAGCATCCGCTGAGAGTTGAGACTCAGCATCCGCTGAGAGTTGAGACTCAGCATCCGCTGAGAGTTGAGACTCAAACCACTGGTGGTGAAACGATTCTGGATAGCCAGACCACTGGTGGTGAAACGATTCTGGATAGCCAGACCACTGGTGGTGAAACGATTCTGGATAGCCAGACCACTGGTGGTGAAACGATTCTGGATAGCCAGGATGCTGTTGTTGAAGCGGTTCTGGATAGCACCGCTCAGCATCCGCTGGGAGTTGAGGGTCAAGTGACCACAGCAAAAGCGATTCTGAATGCTCAGAAAACCGCCACCGAAGCGATTCTGAACAGCACCCAAAATGACGAGCGAACCGACGATCACGCCGGCGACCACCATCGCTCCCAAGATCCTTTTATTCATAGTTATATGCATTCATTAAAACCTGATGAATTAGAGCCTAATTATCCATAATTACATCTCGTTCTTAAAAAAGAATAAAAAAATAATCCAACGTAATCATACCCCTTTTTTACCAGGGCGTCTACAAATCCAAACAGGCCGCTTTTCCCGGCTAATTCTTGAACCAAACTAATGCAAAGAAAAACTTTAAAAACGGCGCCATCAGGCGCCGTTTTATCTTCCTGACTCCGCCGCGTCGTTCGTGAACGACGCGACTCCGTCTCTCCCTCACTCCTCAAGAACACCCGCTCGTCGAGCCGCAATTCAGGCACTTGTAGCAAGCGCCGTTCCGCACCATCATCGCCCCGCAAGTGAAGCAAGCCGGCGCGTCGGAATGATTGTCGAATCCGGCTGTGAGCGCGTCAGAACTGTCGGCCAGCTCCGGATCCCGCCGCTCGCGAGCGGCCGGTTGGATATCAGACAGATTCAGTTGCTCCGGCGGCGGCACGGCGGCCGCCTGGGCGGCGGCGGAATCAGCGGCGGCTTCGGCAGCCGAGGAAGCGCGCACGTCGGACTCCCCCGCCTCGTGGATGGTCTGGACGTCGAGATGCACCCCGGCGGCGATCTGATCTTCAAGCGGCAGGAACTTCATGGCCAGCCAGCGGAACATGTAATCAACGAGCGACTTCGCGATGCGGATGTGGGGATTGGTCGTGAAACCCGACGGCTCGAACCGGACATGGATGAACTTGTTGACCATCACCCGCAGCGGCACGCCGTACTGGAGCGCGATCGAGGTCGAGAGCGCTAGTGCATCCATGAGGCCAGAGATCACCGAACCACCCTTGGCCATACGCAAGAAAATCTCGCCCGGCGTGCCGTCGTCATAGAGGCCGACGGTGATGTAACCCTCGTGCCCGGCGACCGAGAACTTGTGCGTGATGGACTTGCGTTCGTCCGGCAAGCGGCGGCGCAGCGGCAAATGGCCGCCCCGGCCCGCTTCGGGCGAAACGATGGGCGCAACCGGCGCTGCGGCCGACGCCATAACCGGCGCTTCGCGGCGTTCGGCTGGCTTAGCCGCCGCCTCTTCCTTCTTCTCTTCTTTGCCGGACGAAGTGGTCAGCACTTGCTGGCCCTTCGAACCGTCGCGATAAACGGCGATGGACTTGAGGCCGATCTTCCAGGCCTCGATGAACACCTTCTCGATGTCCTCCGGAGTCGCTTCAGCCGGCATGTTGACGGTCTTCGAAATCGCGCCCGACAGGAACGGCTGGACCGCGGCCATCATCTTGATGTGGCCTTCGTAGCTGATGAAGCGCTTACCCTTGGCCGGCTTGAACGCGCAATCAAAGACGCGGCAGTGCTCTTCCTTCAATCCCGGAGCGCCCTCGATGGTGTCGTTCTTGTCGAGATGATCGAGGATGGCGGCGCGCTCGGCGTCGGAATAACCGAGCCGGGTCAGCGCCTCGGGCACGGTCTGGTTGACGATCTTCATGAGACCGCCGCCCACCAGCCACTTGTATTTGACGAGCGCGATATCCGGTTCGATGCCGGTCGTGTCGCAATCCATCATGAAGCCGATGGTGCCGGTGGGCGCCAAGAGCGAGACCTGGGCGTTGCGGTAGCCGTGGCCGAGCCCGTGCTCCAAAGCGTTATCCCAGGCGTGGCGCGACTCGACGACGAGTTCGTCAGGCACGCCGGCGTCAGCGGAGGCATACGCGCGATCGCGATGCATCCCGATGACCTTAAGGAAGGGTTTTTCGTTGAACCGGAAGAACGCGAATGGCCCCTGAGCCTCGGCGAGCCGGGCCGACTGATAGTAGGCCTGGCCGGTCATGAGCGAGGTCACGGCGGCGGCGTAATTGCGGCCCTCGTCGGAATCGTAAGCCAGGCCGCGCGACATCAGGAGGGCGCCGAGATTGGCGTAGCCGATGCCGAGCGCCCGGAAATCCGTGCTCTTCTGTTCGATGGCCGGCGTCGGATAACCGGCGTTGTCAACGATGATCTCCTGCGCGGTGATGATGAGCGCCACGGCGTGTTTGACGGCCTCGGCATCGAGCTCGCCGTCCGGCCGGCGGAACTTCATGAGATTCAGCGAAGCCAGGTTGCAGGAGCTGTCATCGAGGAACATGTACTCGGAACAGGGATTGGAACCGTTGATGCGGCCGGAATTGGCCACCGGATTCCAGCGGTTCACGGTCGTGTCGTACTGGAGTCCCGGATCGCCGCACTCCCAGGCCGCTTTGGCCATCTTGCCCAAGAGCTCGCGAGCCTTGAGCGTCTCGACCGTATCGCCCGTGGTCACGGCCTTGGTCTGCCACTCCCCATCCTCGACGCACGCGTGCATGAAATCATCCGTGACGCGCACGCTGTTATTGGCGTTCTGGAAGAAGACCGAAGCATAGGCGTCGCCGTCGATGGAACCGTCATAGCCGGCGCCGATCAGCGCCTTGGCTTTGCGTTCTTCGCGGGTCTTGCAGGTGATGAAATCCTCGATGTCCGGATGGTCGACGTTCAGGATGACCATCTTAGCCGCGCGGCGGGTCTTGCCGCCGGATTTGATGACCCCGGCGAAAGCGTCGTAGCCCTTCATGAACGAGACCGGACCCGAGGCTTTGCCGTTCGAATGGGCCAACATCTCCTTCGACGAACGCAGGGCTGACAGGTTGGTGCCGGTGCCGGAGCCATACTTGAAGAGCATGCCCTCGGTGACGGTCAGGTTCAGGATGGAGCGCATGTCGTCGCGGACCGAATTAATGAAGCAGGCCGAGCACTGCGGCTTCGGACCGGCGCCGACGTTGAACCAGACCGGGCTGTTGAAAGCGGCGGCCTGATTGACGAGAAGATGCGTGAGTTCGGCGTCGAACGTTTCGGCGTCGGCCTCGGTGGCGAAGTAGCCGCCGGTCACGCCCCACTCGGTGATGGTTTTCACGACGCGATCGACGAGCTGCCGCACCGACCACTCGCGATCGGCGCCGCCGATCTTGCCGCGGAAATATTTCGAAGCGACGATGTTGGTCGCGCCCTGGCTCCAGGAAGCCGGCACTTCGACGCCGCGCTGCTCGAAAACCGAAACACCCTTGTCATTCTTGATGATAGCGTCGCGCTGTTCCCAGGCGATCTCGTCGTAGGGATGGGTGCCGAGGCGAGTGTAGCGGCGGCGGAACCTGACGCCGAGGCCGGAACCGGCCGCGGTCTTGCTGACCGGCATCTCCGCCAGTAGAAAACGTTTAGCGGCATAGGCCAGGTTGTTGTCGATGAGAATGGTGGCAATGATCCGGTCGATGTCGACCGACCGCGGGATCTCGAGCGCGCCGAACTGGCGGTCGATCCGGGACACGGCCTGATGCGTGAGCTGTGCGAGCGACGCTTCGTCGTTCACGCCCGACTCCTTCAGGACCGCGGCGAGCGCCGAACCGACGGCCGCCGGAGAGAAATCCAGCGTGCTGCCGTCCGGCAGGCGGATCTTCTTCACGCGCGACAGTCCGGAGATCTGGGCGACGACGGCTTCGACGACGCGCTGGTTGTCCTTGGCCGGCGTTTTTTCCGGCAAATTTCCCGACCAGCCCGAGAGAGCATGTTCCATAGTTTCTGGTGAATTCCAAGTTTAAGGATTACGGCATTTTAACCGAGTATGCGAGACACCGCAAATCCCGCCGTCGGGACGCCGATGCTGGTCGGAATAACTGTCAAGTCGCATTTTTCGCCGGTAAAAAAATGTCAACGAAAACTCACCGAACTGAAATCCGGAGTCTGATATTCCAACCGCTTTCATTCGCTGCAGCCCACCAACCTGCGCTAAAGCTGCGGATGGCGATAGCTGGGCAGATATCTAGAGCCGCTGACATGTCTGACCGCAATGCCCTCCGAAGTCTGTGGGACGGCGGATCTTAATATCCCGAGTTGACGCTCGGGATAGAATCAAAGTGGCGAAAAAAAAATCGACCCGAGAAGCGGGTCGATACTGGCATAGCGTTCCTCGTCCGGCGCTCAGGGCGACCAGACATCGACGCCTTCGGGCAGGTCCTCGCGACAACAAACGAGACGGACTTCCTTAAGGCACTCCTGATAAACGGAACTGCCATCACCGTCGAAATACTGCGGATGCGCGATGGCACCAGCGCAATCCTTGGTGTCCCGATAAACGAAGGTCACTTGCGGATCGCAGCTATTCTTAACGATCTGGACCAAGGCCTTTTCTTCCGGCACTGCGGTCATCAAGGTCGCTTCGTCGTCAGACTGGCGCCAAACGAATTGCAGGGCGGTCCGGAAAGATCCATCCGACTGAAGATCATGGATCATGACGAAGACCGGCCGATACGGGTTGTCGGAGTCGCCGATAGGCACCCTGACAAGCTGGTAAGGCCCGACTTCGACGGCGTCCGGCTCGCAACCGACAACGGACAATGACAACGCGATAACGACTGAGGATGCGAACAGACTTCTCACAGCTCTCATCAGGCACCTCCTTGCAGAAAGAACCTGCTTGTTCGGCCTCGCGCCGAACACGGGCATCTAACACCCGCATTAGCCAACGGTCAATCTCTGATTTAGGAGTATGGGAGAGTGCGGAAGTGCTGGAGTACTGGAGTGCTGGAGTCAGGGAGAGACGAAGATAAGGAATGCTGGATTCCCGCCTCCCCCTCCGTCCAATGGACTGCAGGGGACAGGTCGCGAGAATGACATCGGGGAGAGATATCGACGCATTGGTTGACCGAATAGTCTGACCTTTTAATCAAAAAACGCGGCCGCAGCCGCGTCACTCCACAACTCCCGCACTCCTGCACTCTCCAGCTCTCCGTCCCTCCCTGACTCCCCAACTCCTCAAAACGGCATCGTCAGATTGATCGCCGTCTCCACCGGCGCGGGTTCGAAATTCACCGCGACCGGCATGAGCCGCCCAGCGCGGTCCTTGAACTTGATCGCTTTGTTCGCGAGGCCGTACTCATAGACCTCCTTGGTCACTTTGACGTCCTGCTGGCAGTACTCCCGCAGCTTCTCGAGTTCGCCGCGGCGGAAGAACTCGATCGCCTGCAGCCCGTTGCCGCTCTTGCCGACGCCGAGCGAACCGTGGGCCACGTCGTCGAGCTTGAGCCGGAAACCGAGGACCTTCTCGATCTCGAGCATGATGTCGAGCGTCGGGAACTTGGAGAGGTCGCCGGGATAATAGGTGTTCAGTACGCGATAATCGAATCCGAAAAGGTTATAGCCGATGATGCGGTCGGCGGCTTCGAGATGACGCCAGAGTTTCGGCAGGTCCGCTTCGAAAAAAGCTTCGTAGGAATCGGTCGCATACGAATAGATCACGACGAGCGAAACCTTAAGCAGGGACGGGTCGTACTTGCCCACGTCCGCGAAACTATTGCTGGTCTCGATGTCGAGAACGATCTCGTTGCGCATATATCATTCGTGGCGGAAGACAACTTAGCACGCGGCCGGTCAGGCCGCAAACCGCTGGTCAGAGGAGCTGGTCCGAAAACCGGACTTCAGCCGCTGCAGCCGCACTTGCACTCGCGGACGTCGTGCTCGCTATGGCCGCAACTGACGCAGAACTTTTCCAATTCCACTTCGGCGGCACACCCGCAGATGCAGGTACCGTCGTCCTCGTGATCGTGTTCGCAAACCGGACAGTGAAGACCCATAAAAGGCGTCGATCCGAAAATAATAATTCGAATTTATCTGAGACTGGCACGCAGCTCTTCGACCCGTTCCCGGACGATGCTCGCGGCCGTGGCCTGGTCGCTTGCGGCTTCGAGACGCCGCGCAAGCACACTGTCGCCGATGACCTCCTGGACCCAGGCGGCGAAATCGTTCTTCTGGCCGCTCGCGTGGTAAGCGTAGATGTCCGCGTTCACGGCGGCGAGTCCGGCGGCGAATTCCTCCAGGTTCTTCGCGACAAGATGCATGTGGAACCAAAAGGCCTTCCACATGGGTTCGACGTCGCGCAGGTAACTGCGGGCGATGTCCGCGCTCAGGGTCTCTTCGGGCATAGGCAAGTGCTGACCTAAGTATAATTACCCGGGCGACTCCGGGCAAGATACCCGAGGTCCGAGCGCTTGCCAAGGCCTCCCGAAACTGTAGGATGAGGTCAGGATCGTTCCTTATGTATCCTCGACCGCCGGAGGCTAAAATGTACTTTGGACCGCAGTTTCAAAGCGAACGCCGCCAAGTCTACAGACTGATGCACCAGATCTACACCCTGCTGAATTCGGGCGAATGGTCCGTGTGCTACGCCCGGATCGGCGAGAACTACCGAATGCAGGAAATGTTCGGACTGAACCCGGACTCTGTCGGGTTCTGCGAACCGATCGATCAGATTATGTATATCGATCCCTGCTGCGATGTCCTCGCGACGCTCATCCACGAGTGTCTGCACGCCATCTTCCCGGACAAAACCGAGGACGACATCATCAAACTCGAGGAGATGATCATGCGCCACCTGACGCCGACGCAGGCCCGCCGGCTCCACATGATCTCCGCCGAGGCTTTGATCTACTGACCCCCGCCGCTCCGGCGGGGATTTTATTTGGAGAGACGGAGTCAGGAAGTGACGGAGTCAGTGAGGTGTAATGACTTCGTCTCTTCGTCTCTCCATGACTCCGTAACTTCCGCATTCCCCCACTCCCGCACTCCCCGCACATCTGCTATAATATTGAAAGCTCGATAAATCAACCTAGCGTCACCAACCTATGGGCGCCAAAAAACTCATCCGGGGCCTGGCCATGAGCGCGATCATCGCCGCGGCCGCGACCGTCGCCATAAAAATGAAAGATGAAAAGAATCGCAAGAAAGCCAAAGAGCTCGGCAAAACCGCCGTCGCCATCAAGGAGCGCGTGGTCAAACACGCCGCCAAACTCGGCAAGCTGTCCAAATCCGCTTACGGCAATATCGTCGACACGACGGTTGGCGAGTATCGCGGCGTCAAAGCGTTATCCGAGGGCGAACTCGACGAACTGAAAGCCGAACTCAAAGCCGGCTGGGAGGATGTGCAGCAGATCTTCAAGCCGACGCCGAAAGGAAAGTCCGGCCGCTAAATAGTGAATATCAAAACCACCGGGATTATCCCGGTGGTTTTTGTATCCGCGACCATACACAAATCACTCCGGTCGAAAATACAGTTTCAGTTTCGGGGGATGAATAAATGATGATCAACGCTCGTCTTTCTTCACTTTCACACCTCGTGCTTCAAGGTCGCGAGAATCGAGACCTTTTCGTCTGATGAACGCTTCAGTCATCGGCGTCGGGATGTTGCGGCGAAGGTGCTCGATGCGTCCGTTGTGCCGGATCCTGATGTCGACGCCCGTGCCACACTCCCAGCAGGAACCGACGTCCGTGAGCGTGAACTGAAGAGCCTTGTAGTCGGAGTTGACCTCGGTCGAGAGGGAGTCATGGTCGGCCTCGAAGCCTTCGGGCGGCTCGACAGTCACGGTCAGGTCCCAGGTTCCATCAGGAGCGTCGAAGACGAAGGGATAGAGTTCCTGGATATCGTCCCATTCGATGTACTCGGGCTCGATAATATAGAGAAGAGAACCAGTCTTCTTGGTAGTCTTGCCGGGAACGGAGGAGCCGTCGGCCCGAACGATGACCTGGAGGAACTTCTCGACGGTCTCGTTCAGAGCGACCGGACCCGAGGCAACGCCAGCGACCACATTGGTCTGGGGATCAACCGAGAGGACGAGGTACTCGCCTGGGAGGATGTTCAGGCTCGCTTGACCGGCAGTGTTGGTGACAGCCGAGGCGTCGGCCGGACAGGTCGAGAGAATGAGATTGTAGTCGTGGGGGTTGGAGCCGATCGTCGCGGCGCAGGAGCCGGCAGCTCGGGTGAAAGCTTTGATCGCGGCTCCAGAGACCGGAACTTTGGTCGAACCGGGGTTCGAGCCAGTCTGAACCGTGTGGCGCTGGAAGATAACGTTGACCATGCCGAAGCCGCCGACGGTCCAGTTATGTGTCGCTGGAGTCGGATCAGGGTTGCCGGCCTGGTCCTGGGCGTATACGGCGAAGCTGTGAGAGCCGGGAGCGAGGTTTGAATAGCTCTGAGGGCTCGTGCAGGGTTCGGTTGGAGCGGTGTCGAGCGAACAGACAAAGGTACTGCCCTCCTCCGTGGCGATGAAACTGAAAGAGGCGAAGGTGTCAGCAGTCGTCGCGAGCGGAGCGGCGGTGATCGCGGTGTCTGGAACAAGGGAGTCGATCTTTACTTCTAGCGACTGGGTCGTCTCAAAGTTGTCGGCGTGATCGCGCGAGCCGAAGAGGACAGTCGTGATCCCCTCGGCGGAGACAGCGAAAGGTTCTGAATATGACGTCCAGCTGAGACCGCCGTCCGTGGAGTACTCAGTCGAGGCAACGCCAGTGCCAGCGGCGTCGTCGGCCGAAAGCACGACCGTGACCGGACCGAGGAACCAGTTGTTCTGACCAGCCGGGCCGGAGAGCGTGGTGGTGGTCACGGGAGCAGCATTGTCGACGGTGCCAAGCGAGACGATCGGAGCGCCGGTCTCGTCAGTGGTGATAGCGTGGACGACCTCCTCGCCAGGTTCGATGGTCTGGTTCTCGAGCGTGGC
>JBAYFM010000010.1 GCA_041667185.1 Patescibacteria group bacterium
GCCAGGTCGGGACGGCCGCCGCGCGAGACGATGGCGGCGATGGCGCGGCCGCGGCGGGCGGCGACGTTCAGGGCGGCCGCGGCGCCGGTGCTCGCGCCGGCGAGTCCGATGGGCAAACCCCGCAGTTCCGGCGCGGCCAAGACCCAGTCAACGGCGAGATCCAGCCGCGCGGTCAGGAGATCGAGGTCAAAGACGTTCTGGCGATAATTCTCTTTCTCCCCGGCGGTCAGCAGATCGAGCAACAGCGTGGCGAAGCCAGTCTCGTTCAGCCTGGCGGCGACAAGTATGTTGCGCGGGCTCTCCTTGCCGCTGCCGCTACCATGAGCGAAAACAATGACGCCGCGAGCGCGGTCTGGCACCAGCAATCGTCCCGGCAGGACAATGCCGTTCTTCGTGATGTTGATCGCTTGGTCGTGCATAATTCAACGGTGTCGTTCGCTGTGCTGCGGATCGGCTGCTGTTTTAAAATAAAAAATCTGCATCAACCGATGATGCAGACCGTCGACAGGATATCATCGTTCAAAATATTCTCGTCGCTGATATTAACGGCGGAGAAACGCCGAGCTGACTTCGAATTTCTAACAGCCACCGAATCAATGATTCCGGACGCAGTGGGGGTAAGAGAAAAGCGCATGAATCGTATTTTTAACCGGTTTGGTCTTTCATTTCACCGCTGCTGTTTCATGTGACGGATGGATGACACATGAAAGCTCCTATATGTATTTTACCAGCTAATGGGGGTGGGCACAAGCCCAAGCCCGACGAAAAATCGTCAGACGATTTTAAGGTTAAAACCGTCTGACGAAAACGGGGTCAAAACTGTCTGACGGTTTTTTGGGGGGCTTACGAATAAAAGTATTTAAGGCAAAAGAGACTGTTCTTTTTCGAGGTCATATCAAACGACCCGGCCGATCAAGGCCGAGTCGTTCTTTCAGGTCCGATCCAGGTTTATTTCCTGCCGAGGAAATCCAGGAGCGGGCTCCAGTCGAGACTGGTGCCGATCTCCAGAGACCGGGCTTCCCGGGTGCCTGACGGCAAACCCCACTCGGGGATGCTGAGCTGGTTGATCTCGGCTACCCGCCTGACGAGCTGTTTGACGGCTTCGTCCTTGGCTGAAGTACCCATCTCATGCTTGACCACCTTCCAGAGGGAGTCGCCCACCGCAAGCTTGGTCAGCGACACGCTGCCGGTATTGGCGGCGGTCGCGGCCAGGGTCACGATGAACTTGACGTCGCTCTTGTAACCGTAGAAGGAGCCGTTCCGGTACTGCTTCGTGATCGTGGCGGCGATGGCCGCCTCCATATCCACGAAGTCAACGGCCGCCACATCCTTGCCCACGTAGACGTACTTGCCGCTCTCGCCGTCGAAGTACCGGGCGATGACCAGGTAGTGGCCCGGAGCCGCCACGCCCTCGTAGCAAGTGCCGGTGGCGTCAGACGTGCAGCCGCCGATGCGGCCGGTGTTCTGCTGGTAGATGAGCGGGTACAACGAGCTATCGGGCTGATTCTTGCCGGAGAGCGCCTGGAACGCCGGATCGGCGTAGTCGAAGAGTTTCGTGCGCACGCCCCAGAGCGAGGTCTTCACAGAGACCTTCGTCGAGAGTTCCAGTTTCTCCAGGGTGAAAGTGTTCTTGATGCCGATGGAACAGCCCTGATAGCCGGCGCTGCCGGACGTGGAGGGCGGACACATATCAACGATCCACGTCATCGAGGCCGGCGTCGCCTGGATCGTACCGAACTCGTCGAATGCGCGGACCTGATAAGTGTGCGTGCCTGCGGTCAGACCCTCGATAGTCATCGGAGAGGCGCAGGCCGAGAACTCAGCGCCATCGAGGCTGCACTCCAGCCGATCCGTCGGCTGAGGAACAGAAGGTGGGGTGGTTATGCGTAATTCGATGACGTGCTGACCAAGTGAGAGTCCACTGAAAACGTTGTAGTTCCGACAGTTCAGGTAGTCACCACCATCAATACTGCACTCAGTATTCGCAGGCACTCCCATTACCCTGGAATAGTCGTAAACCAGGACTCGGTCGATGCTGAAAGTGGTCGCCTCCGGACCGCATTCGAAGCTGTTGAGATAATATTCGTAATCGGAGTCGTAACCTCGTATCACGCACATAGCTGCTTGCGACAACGGCCCCTGCGACCCCTGGCTGCCCTCGGTGCCACTGAACGTGACGACCAACGGATCAGCGAAGCCCGCGTCGGGAGCAGCGCCTATGACATTATTACCCTTCCAGTCAATGGCCGAATCGATGGAGGACGCCAGGACCACAGGCGATCTGAGATCGATCTGGGTAAGCTTTTGATTCCACAAGCCGTCTGCATCCTTGCATCTCATGGGCAGATAATGACTGCCGGCAGACGGAGTCCCTGCAATCACACCTGTCCAGCCGGACCAGCCCGCTGGCAGGGTCACTGAAGCCGTACCGCTCACGCCGCCGACATCCGAAAGGGTCATAGCTTCGGAGACCCTAGGGGTAGCGGAGTTGTTGCTGTCGAGCCAGCATTCGGTCACGCCCTGGTCATCGCTATACGACGCGGTGAATGTCCGCGGCTGGTCGATACGCGCCCAAGCCGGCGCGAGATCGCTCAGGACCGGAGCGGTCGGATTAAGATCTTGATTCCACCAGTATCCACCGTCCTCATCCATATTCCCTTCCAGATCAACGCACCTCGCGCTGAGAGAGGTCGTGCCCGAGAGCCATCCTGCTGAATTTGTCTCACCACTAATAATGGTACTTACACTAGGAGCATTGTACGTTCCGGGTATGAAATACGTCTCCGTGGTGCCGCTGGTACTGCCGCGGGTCAGGATCAGCTCTTGGTTAATAGTTCTATAGGTAGGTTCGTATCCCTGTTCCGCCCCCACCCTCCCCTCCTCTGCGTTCGAGGCATAGAAACGGCAGGCATAGATCCCCTTGGGGGCAGAGTAGCTGACCGAGACCGGCTTCGGCACGCCTTTAGAACCTGACAAGCTGGTGTTAAGACCAATCTGAATCTCATCAGTGCCAAGCTGATAGGCCATATTGGCCAGTATCTGATTCGAACGTCCGAGCGCATCAGTGCAGGTCAGGTTCATGGAGACGGACCAATTTCGGTAGCCAGTGAATATTCCTTGGTAAGCTCCCCAGAACACTTCCGGTCCAGTGAGCGTCAGGGCGTATTCGTTGGTGGTCCAGGTTTTCTTCACCAGAGAGGTCGCGAACGAGATCTCTTCGTTGTAAGAATGGGAACTAGCGGTGCAGGAGACCAACTCGGAGTCGTCGACGACCGTAAGGTTGAGGACGGGAGAGAGGACTGAAGCGGGGAACACGGTCGGGACATCGACGAAGTAAGGCGGACCGATGAGCGTCGATATCGTCGTAAGCTCACCCTGCCCAGTTTGGCCGGCGGTATCCGTACAAACGACGTAGACATTCCAATTGTCGCCGCCGGAGAACGTCCAGGGCAGCGTGGCTATCCCCTGATCGGCGCCGGGTGCCGACAACGTGGCCGCGGCATGGCTGCCGTCATCGAAGACGAACTCGCAAGCAGTCACTCCTCCCTGGTAATCCGAATAAGGAGCGGACAATAAGGTTTCGCGTCCGGGCACCACCAGGGTCGGTTCGACCGTGCCAGCGGACGGAGCATAGTCTACAGGCCTCGTCAGGTAAGCCGACGATTCGCTGCCGACCGTGCTATTGCCGTCGGCATCGCTGCACCTGGACTGCATATAATGGTACGACCATTCGTCGTTCCCATAAGGCCACTGGAAGTCGGCCGGGATCACATAGGTGGCAACGCCGCTCGTGCCGCCCGGAGCCGACAGGGTCATCGGACCGATGTCCGTGTAGTCGGCGATGAAGATACACTCCGTCACGCCCAGATCATCCGCGTAGTCCACTTTAACAGTCGACGGGACTCCGATACTGATCTCGAAGGCGTACGGATCCAACTCCGTCTGGCCGACGACCGGAAGGGCCGGGTTCGGCGTCAGTTCGAAGTACGTATAATTCTGATCGTTGCTGGCGCCGCTGGCGTTCGAGCAGACCACAGCCACGTAATGGAATGAATTCATGTTCCCCCAGGGCCACTGAAAGTCGGCTGGAATCACGTAGGTGGCAGTACCGCTCGCGCCGCCCGGAGCCGACAGGGTCATCGGACCCATATTCGTGTAGTCGGCGTAAAAGTCGCAGCTAACGACGCCGGCCTGATCCGAATAATCGGCGGAAATGGTCACCTCCGTACCGACCGGGGCAGAAGTCGGCGAAATCGGTCCGACCGTCGGCCGCGGAACGCTCAGCATGACCAAACTCCAGTAGGAAGACCCGATCTTGCTCTCGACATCCGTACACGTAGCCATCGCGTAATGGTAGGTCTCGCTATTCCCGAAAGGCCACGAGAAATCAGCGGGCAGGGTGTAGGTCGCCGTGCCGCTCACGCCGTTGGGATCAGAGAGCTCCATCGACAGAGGCGTGACCAGGTCCCAATCATCGATGAACAGGCTGCAGGAAACGATGCCGAGATCATCAGAGTAATCCACCGTGAAGCTCGCAGTCTGGCCGAGCTGAACCGAACTCGGCGCGCTGAGGGAAACGGTCGGCACCCCAGCTTCGGCCAGGAGAACGATGTACGTCGATCCTTGTTCCCAGTACATGCGGCCGGTCGTGTCTGCGCACTCCGCATAGACATAGTGATAGCTGTCGGGATAATTCCCCCAGGACCACTGGAAATCTGACGGGATGGTGTACGAGACCGTTCCGGTGCTGCTCGCGGGATCGCGAGTGATGGTCATGGGACCGACGAAAGAGTAATCGGCGTAGAAGGCACAGTAATCCAGGATCGCACCTTCCAGCTCTTCATAAGAAGCGGTGAAGGTCGCCTCCGAATTCAGATTGACCGACGTCGGAGAGAACTGGCCCACGTAAATGCCGGCGTTCATCCCGGTGACCGCGATGGTCGTGAGAGCGCCGGTGCCGGAGTTATCCGCGTCATCGAGGCAGACGACCTGCGCCGTCTGGTCGCCGGTAGAAGTAAAGACGTACGCAAACGAGGCTGTGCCGCTCATGGCACCCGGGGCGGAAAGGTCCATGGCCCCCAGGTTGGAGCCGTTCACGATGAGGTTGCAGCTCATCACGCTCTGATCATCCGAGTAGTCGGCGGACAGCGTGACTGTCTCGCTCATGACGGCCGAGGTCGGGCTCACGGCGCTGACGGTCGGCGGAATGATGTTGCTGGCATTCCGGGCCAGCAGGCTGGTCACCGGACCCTGGCCGACGTTGCCGCGGTCGTCCTCGCAGGTGACCCGGGCTTGGTGCGGCCCCACCACGGCCGTCCGATACCGAAGAGTGGCTGTGCCGCTCGCCAGGTCATGCTTGATGAGCGTCATCGCTCCGATTGCGGTCCCGTCGAACTCGAAAGTACACTTCTTCACTTCCGCCAGGAGCCCGATGTCCTGGTATTCGGCGGAGAAGGTCACGTCCGTGTTGGTGTTGAACTTCACCGGCGCGACGGCGCCGACCGTGAGCGGGCTCACCGCCATGAGCGTCGTCTCCGTGCCGTTGCCGACATTGCGGTTGTTGTCGGAACAGACGACCAGCGCACGATGCTCGCCGGTCTCAGGCACCACATAATTAATCTTGGCCGCGCCGCTCGTGCCGCTCGCCGCGTTGATCTGAGACAATTGCATCTTTCCGATCATCCGGCCGTCGAACAGGAAAAGACATTCTTTCACGCCCACGTTGTCGGTGAAGTCCGCAGAAAATGGTGTGATGACATTGGCGCCGACCAGACCGGGAGTGACCGCGCCGACTTCCGGAGCCGTGATATCAGCGGTCCTCGCGTTCGCCAGGCCACCGGACAGCATGGCGCCGGCAAAAATGGCGACAGCCGCTGTAATTATCCGTAACTTTAGGTGCTTCATACTTTTCTTGTTTATTCTGAACCCCGGGATCGGGGCCTGAGAAATGATTTATGTAATTATTAAAAAAAATCGCCTTGTTAATGATTCATAACATAGACGGATCTTGAGCCGCAGCCGGCTGGATGTAGGATTGCTATCGTCATGCGTACCCTGTCGTTAGTCTTGCCGGTTCATGACCGCAATAAAATGTGATTTATTTTTGTTTATTCTTGAAACTTTTCAAGCCTGTGGATACATTATATCAATTTTACCCCCCCCCTCACAAGAGCCCCGCTCTCTTCCATAACCTTAGTGCCTGACACCGAAGTCACTAACAATTGGGAGAGTGAGGGAGTGCGGTAGTCAGGGAGAGACGGAGCCACGTCGTTCGCGAGCGACGTGGCGGAGGGTGTGGGGCTCCTCCTCGCCCGCCACTCGCTACCAGGGGCCCCTGCCCCTGGTGCTCGCGGCTCCTTCGGAGCCCGGGTCGTCCGCAACTTGCCATACTAGGCAAGTTGCGTCCGTACCCTTCGAGCCCCACACTTCCATAATTAAATGTGACCCCGCATTAAGCGGAGTCACATTTAATGGCGGAGGGTGTGGGGCTCGAACCCACAAGACCCCTTACGGGGTCGCAGTTTAGCAAACTGCTGGCTTACCATTCGCCTCAACCCTCCTTAAAATGTAGGACCGACCTATTTATGTTTCCGTGATCGAGAACTGGCTTACAGTGCCCTTGGTCGCGCAGCGACCAAGACTACAGACGAGGCGGCTAAGGCCGCCACATCTCACTGCAGGCCGCACCATCGGACGGGCGGAGCGCAGCGAAGACCTGTCCGGCGGCATTTCGCTCGCATATTATATGAATTTGCTCGCAAAATCCAGGGCGCCCCTTGGCGCCCGCACATTGTTCGCCTGCTCACAATGCGCCCATTCGCCTCAACCCTCCAATAAACTAGTTACTGGGTGCTAGGTGCTAGTAGCCCCGGAATCCTACCCCAAACGCGCCTATTTGTGAAGACCGACGAGCCTATCCACGCAACAACGTCAGCCCCCAAACCCGCTTGGCTCCCCGCGCTCTGAGCACCCGGGCGCAAACCGACAAGGTCGCTCCGGTAGTGAAGACGTCGTCAATCAGCAACACCGATTCGGGAACTCTCGTCCCCGGCTCCAAAAATATCATCCGCTCAACGTTCCTGTGCCGCAACAACGGCGAATCCAGCTGAGTCTGGCGCTTCCAGCCGAAACGCCGCCGTAGCAGCGACCGGACCGGCAACCCAAGCGGCGCCGCGACCGCCGTCGCCAGCGTCCCGGCCTGATTGAAACCACGCCAAGCCTCGCGCCAGGGGTGCAGTGGGACCGGCATGATCACGGCCTCGAGCCCGAGCAAGCTGCCCATGACCGGCTGCGACCGGGCCGCAAAACCGCCCAGAACGCCCGAGATCGCCCGACCGGCTTCCAGGATGCCGGAATACTTATATAAATGAAGAGCTTCCCGCGCCGCCGTCTCGGCGTACGCCGCCGCCGACATGACGCCATCCAGCGACGTCCGCGACCGGCACGCGGTCGAGCAGGCCGCGCCCCAGACCGATGGCGCGGCGCAGCCTGGACACTTAAAAACGCCCTTTCGGGCGCTCAGATTCAGCCGACAATCATCGCAGATGACGCTCCCCTCCCGGCCGCACTCCACGCAATAATGGGGAAACAAGACCCCAGCCGCCCCACGGCCCAGCCTCAGCCAGAATTCACTTTGTCGCCCCATTTGGCCGCGTCTACTTTCCATGTGCCGTCGGTCTTAACGAAATCAATGCTGATGACCTGGTAATAGAGTTTTTCACCGCCGTTCGGCGCGATCTCGCGCCGCTGGGTCGTGACGGCTATCTTGGCGATTCCTGCGGTTTCGTCAAGTTTCAGGACCTCGGACGACACCGACCGCGTGACCATGCCGAAATATTCCGCGCGGACCGCGCCAGCGGCGGTCGCGTCGGCGACATATTTGTCAGCCCACTTGATCATGGCGGGGCTCATGAAAGATCTCAAATCAAGGATGTTCTCGTAGCCGCTCTGGTTGGAAAAACTCCCGAACCGTTCGGCAAAAGCGGCGGCCAGGCGTTTCAGAGCGGCGCTTTCGTCCGGTACGGCCGGCACGACCGGCGTGGTCGCGTCGGCAGCCGGCTGAGACGGAGCCGCGGCATTGACGTTCGCCCCGGTCGTCCGATCCAGACTGCCGCCCAGTTGCCTATTGATGTCCGTTGCACCATCGTCCGGCAGCGCCGTCACGCCCGCCGATCCGCGCGGCTGCAACAACAGATACGCGATGATCGCGCCGACCAGCAGCAACAGAGCCGCGATGATGAGGATGATCCGTGTGCGTCTGGACATGCAGATGTTCCGGCTCGTCAGCCGTCAGAGATGATTATTTGTTGCCTTCCGCTTCCGCCAACTTAGCCTCGTATTCTTTCTTGGCCGCTTCGATCTCGAGAAGCTGTTGCGGGTTCGTGGTGACGACCTGGTCCTCGGTATAGGAAGCGACGACCTTGATCGCCGCGTGCTTGTTGCCGGCGAAGAAGATCCCCTCGCCCACGCCACCCTCGAGCAGCAGGAACTTCTCGCCCTCCGTGAGCATGAAAGTCTTCTGCAGATTATCGACCGCAGCCGGCGACTGTTTCAGCAGGAGCTGCATGGCGGAATTCGTGACGATCGCCTGGCCGAACGGCGAGCGCAGGAAGTCGTTGACGTCCTGGGTGATGGTCGTGACGCCGAGATAATACTTGCGGCAGCGTTTGACGAGAGCGAAGATGAATTTCGCGGAATCCTCGTTCTGCATGAGCCACCAAGCCTCGTCGATGACGAGGATGCGCTTCTTCCGTTCCGCGCGGACGACGTTCCAGATGTAATTGACGATGGCGTAGATCGCGAGCGGCCGTAGCTCGTCCTCGAGGTCGCGCACGCAGAAGGTCACGAGGATGTTGTTCATCGCGACCGTGGTCGGGGAATTGAACAGGCCGGAGAAAGTGCCTTCGGTGTATTTCTTGATGCGGATGACGAGATCGGCCGTCCCCTCCATGCCCTCGAGCACCTGCTGGAAATCCTGCATGATCGGCATCTCGACCGTGGCCAGGTCCGCGTCCGGCGTGATGTCCTTCTTGGCGTAGGTCTCAAGCAAAGCGCGATCCAGGACGGAATCTTCCTGAGGCGTCACGTTGCCGAGCATGATGCGCAGCAGGCCCTTCACGGTGATGACCGCGCTCCGGATGATGTCCTCGGTCGACACTTCGCTGCTGATGGCGCGCGGCAGATCGAACGGATTGATCTTGGCGTCGGAGGCCAGCGAGATATTGATGTAAGTGCCGCCGACGGCGTCAGACAAATGCTTGTACTCCATTTCCGGGTCAATGACGATGACCTCGGTGTTGAGCATGAGCGACCGCAGGATCTCGAGTTTCACGGCGTAGCTCTTGCCGGCGCCGGAGGTGGCGAAGACGATGTAGTTCGCGTTCTGCATCGAGAAGCGGTCGAACAGGATCAGGCTGTTGTTGTGGCGGTTGATGCCGAACAGGATGCCGTTGTCCGAGGTAAGGTCCGCGGAGATGAACGGGAACGAGGAAGCGATCGGACTGGAGTTCATGTTGAAAGTGATCATGAGCTCGTCGTTCCCGAGCGGCATGGTCGAGTTGAACCCCTGCTCCGAAGTGTAGAAAACCCGCTTGGTATAGATCAATTTGCCGCCGAAGAGCGTCTCCACATCCTCGGAAAGCTTGTCGAGCTGAGTCTTGTCCTTGGCGTAGATGGTGACGTAAAGCGCGAACTGGAAGAAATGCTCGGTGCCCTGCGAGAGCGAGTCGCGGAGATCCTCGATGTCGCGGAGCGCGGTCTCGCGGATCGGATCGCGGGGCGCGCCTTTCTCGGAATCCGACAGGATCTGCGCTTCGAGCGCGCCGACCTTCTTTTTGAGCTGCTTCAGGATGATGTCCGCGCGGACCGGATAAAAGAACATGGCGACGTCGAGCGTCGTGTTCATGTTGATGATCGGCGCGAACCAGCCGAGGGTCACGTAGCGCGGGTAGGTCACGACGAAGATGGTCCGGACGAAAGTCTCGCCGAGGACCAGGAAGGTCGGATCGATCTTCATCCCGGCCGGAGCGATGACATCCTTGATGGAGACGACGCCTTTGCGATAGATGCGCTCCTCCTCGAGCAGTTGTTTCTCGGTCGCGATCTTCTCAGCCTCGGCGAGCTTCCGGCGATCGGCCGGATCCGGCTGGCGAGGCGGCTGGACCGCTCCGGTCGCGCCTAGTTGTTGCGGTTTGAAAGCCATAGTGTGATCAGACCGTGGACGCGTTATCGCTCACGCGCAATTTATCGGTGTCGCTCATCTTCTCGGAATCGAAAGTTTCCGGATTATAGACCCGATAATAGAGCTCGATGAGGCTCTGGGTGTCGAGCTGTTGGGATTTCAGGCCCATGCTGTTCAGCGCGCTCTGCATATGCTCGACGCGGAGCATCAGCTGCTGTTTGCGCTCCTGGAAACGCTTCTCGGCGAGCCGCACGGACAGCGCGGGCGAGATCGCGTCCTGCAGCTGCGCGAAAAATCCCTTGCGCTTGTCGGACAGCGGATTGTACGGCACGACCACGAAGAACTGCTTCTGCATGATCTGTCCGAGATCGATGAGTTCCTTGATGAACGCGCGGTATTCGGAGATCTGCATCCGTAGCAGGTCGTTCTGCTGTTCCCGTTCGGCCGCCTGCAGGCGTTCCAGATATTTGTCGATGTTCAGGCGCCGCGACTGGATGACGATCTGCAGCGGATACTCGAGCGAGTTCAGGAAAGCGACGTACTGGGCGATGACCGCGTTCTGCTCGTCCTCGGATTTGAGGGCGAAATTGATGCTGGCGACCATGATGACGGCCCGAAGCGTGCCATCGCGCATGATGACGATGTCCTCCTTGATCTCGGCAATGTCGATGTAACGCTGGGTGGCCGGACCCGGTTTCGGACCGGCCAATTTCTGGGACTGCATAGGACTCTAGTCTTCCGGATTATAGACGCCGCCCGTGTTCACGATGAGCGACAGTTCGTTCAGCTTGGTCGTGCCCAGCGCCTCCTTGTAGATCCTCTTTTTGGGCGGCAGGGGCGGCGGAACCCTGACGATGAAATTCAACTCGGCATCGGTCAGGTTCTTGTCCCAGGCCCGCAGAGCCGGCCGCCGCAGCGTCTGGACCAGATTGAGCAGAAAAAAATGGAACGGTTGGCCGTTGACCCGGAAAAAAGCCAGGGTGCCGCCGATGAGAAGCAGGGCGATGGCCACGACCAGGAACAGGCTGAAATCGAAGAGCTTGTAGGCCAGGAACTGAAAAAACGCCATTGCGAGCAGGATCACGAATTGGCGCGTAGTGACCGGCCCGATGATCTTATCCTCCACCTCGATGAATTGCGGCACGGTGTACTTCATGACGTCTTCCATTATATCACAACCCCGCAGGACGGTCGCACGACCCCGGATCAGCCGAAGCGGAGCTTCCGATTAAGCTCCATGATGGCATCGAATTCCGCTTTGTTGAGCACATTTTCGCCCTTGGATTCCTTCTCGGCGATGATCTCCATGATCGGCCTTCCTTCAAGGCTGGAGCGCAATAATTCAAGATAAAGGCGGTTAGCCTCCGATTCCTGCCAACCCCTGATGCCGGCCGTGCGTTTTTCGAACGACTCTTCTTTGAGCAGGTCGATCTTATCGGTGATCTTCAGGGTCGCTTCATGCGGATCGCGCGACAGGCGGCGGAAGTCCTTGATGGTCATGGCGCGCAATTCTTCGACCGGACCGAGGAGTTTGGAAGCGAATTTGACGTCAGAGACCACCGGCTTGATCTCGGTCAGAGCCGGAATCTGGACCTGCGCTGGCGCCGCTGGTTCGGGAGTCGGCGCTTCCTCTGCCCGGACGACCGGCAATCCCGGCGGCGGCGGAGCTTTGGCTGCCGAGGGTACCAATTCGATATTGATCGTTTCGGGCTCGGCGGAAACAGCGGGATGAATGGCCGCGGCATCGACCACCGTGATGATCTTCGGGGTCGAGGGCACGGCTGGCTGGACCGGGAACGGCGGCGCTGCGGCAGCGGAACCGGATCTCTGGGTGATCTCCGAGAAACGACGCTCCAGAGTCTCGACCTCTTTCGTCTGCGCCTGCTCGGAGACGTTCAGGACCTTTTCCGCCTGCGTCGCGAGATACCGCTGTCTCGCCGCATCATTGGCCGACTGGATCAGGCCGCGATAAGCGGCGACCTTGGCTTCGAGCAGCGCCATGACGCGGTCAGCCTCGGCATCGTCGAGTCCCATGCCGCCGGAGCCGCGGGACATCGTGAGCTTGGACCTGGTCTCGAGCGCGTCGCGCAGATCGCGGAAGAACAGGTTCACAGCGGTCTGGTATCTTTTTTCGAGATCGAAATCATTGAGCCGGACGCCGCTGGCTTTGACCGCGTCCGCGACCGCCGCGTCCAGACAATCGGCTTCCGAGGCCATGCCGGATGAGTCGGCTTTCTGCTCGGCACGGGCGGTCTCTCCGGCCGCGATGAGATCGGCGGAATCGAACTTCGAAACATCGGGTTTCTTTTCGACGACTGACGTCGGCAAAGCCGTGGCGGGAACAGTTGCCGCCGCCGGCAGTTGATCCGCGCCGTCCGGCGATGCGGAAACAGCCAGTGCGGTCGTCTGATCGCCCTTGATGACGCGTCGGGGCTGGTTCTTGCTGACGACGATGATCTCGTCGTCATCCAGACCGAACGATCGATTGCTGGCGTTGTCGGCCATAGATCTGTGGTTAGACTTCCACCGGTTCAAGCCATTTGAATATCCCCTCGTCCGCGTCAAAAGCCGCGAGTTCAGCGTCTGCCGTCAACAGATTGTTCTTTTTCAGCAGATTATAAGCTCGCAAACCGAACCGGGCGGAATCATTCTCGGTCAGTCCGGCGAAACCGCGCAACAGCATTTGCATGAAAAAATTGAAGAAGCGCGTCTGGTAGGGATCGATCTCAAGCATCGCCGCCCCGTCCGCGTTGCCGGCCGCCAGACGATCGGCGACCAGGTTGCGCAAGCGCTTGTCCTTGGCCAAAACATCCCACAGCGTGCCTGTCTGGGCCAGCGCCATGATCGCGGACACGACCTCCAGCCGGTCAACAGCCTTCCCCTCTTCCGGGAAAAGCTGGATGAAAAGCCAACCAGCCAGATCCTCCGGCTTTCGGCCAGCAGTATCGAAAATATTCTGGATGTGCCGGGCGAGATCAGCCTGTTCTTCGGGCGCGCCGGCATAGATGTCACGGATCATTTTCGGCGTGAACCTGGGCTCGGCCGCCGCCGCAGCGGAAACCGGCGGCACGATATCTTCGATGAAGACGGTCGCGTTCAACTCATCATGAATGGCGTCCAGGATCCGCTCGGCATCTTCCGAAGCCAGGTCGAGCCCGCCGGTCTTCACCGGTTTCATCAGCTGTTCCTTGATCTGAGTGTCGGTCCGGACCGCGCGCAGACGCGTTTCGATGAGATGCTGCAGGCGCACGCTATCGAACTGGGGCGGCAGGAATTTGGCGGCCTCAGCGGAGATCTGGCGGGCGCCAGCGTCATAACTCATGAGCTGCAACGCCAGTTTCTCCTGCGGAAAAACTGCCGGATCAACCTTCAAATCCCTGATGAACCCATCGACATCGCCGATATAGCCGCTAGCCGGCAAAAACAATTGTCCAGCGATCTCGACCGCCAGTTTATCCAGTCGCTCCCGGTCGGACCATTTGAGACGTTCGGCCAACAGGCCATGGAATTCCTTGAACGGCCGGGTGCGGAAAAAAATGGCGTTGATGACGCTGACCATGGCGAAGATCTCATCGCTCGCCAACTGGAAGTCAGTCGCGACCTTCTCGAACCTGGCATCGGTCGACGGCGACAAGAGATATTCCCTGATGGCGGCCGGAGCTTTCTCCAGCAACTCGAAAAAATCCGTGTCCGGCGCTGGCGGCGCCGGCTCGGCCGGCAGCGGCGACGCTGAAACAGCGGCTGATCCGGGAATCGTCCCGGCCGCGCCCGCTGCTCCGGCTTTTACTGTCTCCTCAGACATAATTCTTCACGCCGACTCCCCGACCTAAGCGCTCTTGACCCGGCCGGCGGCTGAAGCTCCGGCGATACCTTTGGGAGCCGCTTTCTGGATTATCTGTTTGGACGCTTCCTGCGCCCTCGCGATCCTCTCCATCATGATCTTGATCTCGGCCTTGAACTCATCACTGTCGTGGCCCAGGCTGGGACGCATCTTTTCGACCAGTTTGGCGGCAATCTCGGCCGGATCCTTGATCGCGGCGATTCCCTGCGCCGCCTGCATCATGGCCGGATTTTTCGCCTCGGCCATCTGGTTGACCGTGGTAGCGTCAATATTGGTGACGAGCTCGATGGCCACCTCGTTCACGCCGCCGCCAGCCGTAAGCACGGAGGGACTGATCGAGGCCGCCAACTCGGCCGCTTGCGCCGGCGACTCTTTGGCGCGTTCACGGAATTGCGCCCGTCCTTCGTCGGCATAGCTGCCGCTGAAATTACCGCTCGGGTTGAGCGAGAAATTCTCCAGCGTCCGGCTTTGCAGGGCGGCTTTCAACACGCTGGCCTGCCCGATGCTGTCCGGATTCTTGGCCAGTTCGTTGATACCAGACAACTTCAAGCCGTCGGCGATCTGTTTGGACAACTCGACATTCTTACCCAGAGCTTCAGCGTCGACCTTGGCCACTTGTTCAGTGGTCAGGGCGCGTCCTTTCTTGTTATCAGCCAGGGCCGACAGCACCGCCGGGGTCAATTCAGCCCCGTCGATCGCGGCCACCTGCGCGTTGCTCATCTTGCTGTTGATGGTCGGCAAGAGCTCCTGTTCCCGCTGTTTCAGATACCGCTGTTTTTCCTCGGACTCAAGACCGGCAGCCAGGCTCTCGCCGCTTTTCCTGTTCAGAAACGCGTTGATCTTGCCAGTGACATCCGTACCGGCGAAGTCCAAAGCCTTAGTCAGGGCTTTCGGATTCATCTTGGCCATCACATCGTCTGTCAGATCATCCTTGTTCATTTCACCGATCTTCTGAGGCGACAGGCTGCCGACGACCGATTCGAAAGCCCGGCCATCAGTCTTAACGATGTCCATTCTCTCTTCTTCCGCTTTCGAAAGCTGGCCAGCCGCTTTCTTCTTCTCCAGATCCTGCCATTCTTTATAATTGGCGGCGGCGGCGGCCGGACGGGTCCTGATGGCTTTCCAGCGATCGCCGATATAGCTCGGATCATCCTTGACGAACGCTGAATGCTGATCCATGGCTTCTTTAACCTTGGCGGTATTGCCGGAGATCAAAGCGGCAGACAGTTCATTCTTGGCCACAGCCGCAGCCCGAGCCCGACCAGCAGGTGTCAACCTGCCTAATTTACCCATCACAGCCTGAACCCGACCAGCAGGTGTCAACTTGCCTGATTTATCCACTGTGCCCGTGCCCATGGAAGCAGCGTATTTCTGATACTCCGGCGGCAGACCGCCAATCTCTTTCTCCGCCCGCGATCTGATTTCCGCGGACTTGGCCCGGGAATCGATCAAAGCTCTTTTGGCCAAGCCACCGCCCATAAAAGACGGCAACCTCATGGCCTGGGCCAGACCAGCCTCTTTCAATTTATCCAGACGACCGCCACTCAAGTTATCAGCAGTCACGGCAACACCCCTGCCAGCCCTGAGGCTCATGCGACCGGCTTTCTGAGCGTATTTCGTCGCGCCCTGGCGGATCTGCTTGGCCATGCCCATGGTCTCGCCGGCCATCTCGGTCGCCATCGTGTAACCGCCGAGCAGCAGACAGACGCCGATCATGAACTGCTGGACGCTCTGACTATTGAAAGCCGCTGAAACCTCGTCGCTGAAACTCTCCTCCTCGTTGCGCGCCGGAAAACCGGCGGTCACGTCGCCCTGCTGGACGACGGCCAGCGACAACCACAGGAAGAAAGCCAGGAACGGCCCCACGATCACGTTGCTCGTGAACTTGGACCACCACTTGCCGTAGAAACCCGAGGCCGCGCCGCCAGGGACCGCCTTCAGGAAGAACGCGAGCGGCGACAGGACGACGAGCAGCCACAGGAAAACGATGCGGACGATGAGAGTGATGGTCATCATGATGACCACGAAGGTCGCGATCGCCGTCATGACCACGGCGAGCAGCATGGACACGACGATGGCCGTGGTCGAAGCGTCGGCCCCTTCGCTCTTCGAAGAGTCCGAGGCCTGCATCATCTCGGTGATCTTCATGGCCTCCATGAAGTTGCCGCCGGCGGCATCCTTGAAGCCGCTCACGAAGGTCAGCATGACCACCTGGCCGAAATCGATCATGATGCCGCAGAGCGTGCGGGAGAAATTGATGACGATGGCCATGATCAGGAGGCGCGTGAGCTTGCCGCCCTTGATGCTGTAGTTGTCCATCCCGAGGATGGTCGCGAACGCCATGATCAGGAGGACCACGATGAAGAACATGTTGACCACGTCCCGGAGGATCGACCAGCCGAGGCCGACCGCCGGCGACGTGACGAACGAGTTGTACTGAGCGACGTTGACGAGCACGCCCACGACGATGAGCAGCACCGAGGCTAGCAGCCAAATGATGAGCTCACTGGCGTAACCGATGATGACGACGACCATTTTCTCAATGGGATCTTTCGCGGCATAGACAGAGCTCGCCGACCAACACAAACCGACGACGACGATCGCCGCGACAGCCAGCATCGCGTAAGCATCGCGGCCGCGGGGGCGCGCAGCATAAAGTTCCGCCGCGCGGGAGCGAAGCCGGCCGATCTGGGTCCGGATACCGTTCAGTTTTGAGGCGATCATATGGCTCTGGTTCAGGGTCAACTTTACGGCACTTCGATCTTGATCTTGCCGTAAGCCCAGGTCCACGGCGCCTTCTCAGAAGGCTTCGTGGTAGTGGTCGTGAGGTTGCCGAAACAATCATTGCCCTCCACGTCGTTATTCCGGTCCGTGTTGAGGCAGAAATTGTCGCCGTCGGTCTTGACGCACGTGCCGTTGCAGACGCCCCAATTGTCCGTGAACTGGACGCGCGGGCGGAAGACGCAGTAATTACCTTCCTTGCAGGGATACGTCTCTTCGTCGACCAGGTTGCTGCAGGCCGGCAACGAGTCGCGGTACGGCGTGTTGCAGACGTAGGTCTTGGCCTCCTCGAAATACCGCGGATCGCACGTGTCGTCGGTCAGGCCCCAGTATTTGCCCCAGTCGGCGTAATCCGAGCTGCAGATCTTCTTGAGATTCGCGGCGGCGACGGGGCCGTTGTAGAAGGCGCCGCGGTGATTCTTATAGTAAGCGTCGCCGGAGGGGACGAGTTTGCCGTCGCCGAAGTCGAAGACCTTGCGGCGCAGCGGCATCTGATCCTTGTCGGCGTAGGCGTAATACCTGATCTTGACCGTCAGCCGTCCGCCGCCGTCGGCGCCCTGGATGATGTCGGTGCCGGCCGAGGTGCTATTGCCGCGGTCCGAGATCATGGTCAGACCCTCGGTCGCGAGTTCCTGGCAGACTCCTTCTTCGCCGTCGATGCATTTGCCGATGCTCGTGTCGACGCCGACGACCCGCGGCCGCTTGGAGAACGACGTGAGTCGCGATCGGTCATCCCAACCGCCTGCCGGCTGGTAGGTCAGATCGTTGGAGTTGCCGCCCCAGTGATAGATCTGTTCAGCGGTCGCGAAGAGTTCCGAGAGCCGGCGTGTCGCGTTCGGCAAAGCGCTGGCGCCATTATTGTTCCAGCTGGCCGGAAGACCGGTTCCGCCGCAGGCGCCGACGCAAGCATACGGCACGCCGCTATAGGACCGACCGCCGTCGTTCTTATAAGCACTGGCGGCGCTGTTCCAATAGATGTACGTGAACGGGCTGCCGCCTTCCGTATTGAACACCGGCAGGATCTTCTCGAACGTATCCGGAGCGATGCCGGCGGGGTCGGAACCATAGGTCAGCGCATCGGCATTCTGGGTCGCCGGAATCGTGGCGATGCGTCCGAACGGTTCCAGCGATTCGCTGGCGCCGGTGCGGGTGGAGGCGTGGGTGAACGAGTAGCCAGTGGCGACGAACTGGCCGGCTTTCCACATCCGATCGGTCCAGACGACGCCCGGAGCCACCGGATTATGGACGTAGGCGACGTCGGTGCAACGATCGCGCAGATGGACGGTGATGGTGCCGTTGTAGACCGGGTTACAGGACCAATTGTCGTTATGGCACATCGTGGTCTTGAAACCATCCAACTTCTTATCAGCGGTCCAGATCGGCATGATGCCCACACAATCGCGATCGTTCTGGCCGTTGTTGTCGGCGGACCAACGATCGCACCAATCCGCAACCTCATCATTAGTGCCTTCGGTCAGCAGGTTTACGCAGATCGACCTGGCCTGGCCGCCGGAAGCCGGAATACCTTCATCGGATTGAGGCGGCCAATCGTTAGCCGGCTGATGGCCCGGCGCGCGTGTTTCCGTGCCTTCCCAAATTCCGGCTTTCGGATGCCGCTTGCCGCCGGTGTCATCATCTTCCCAATCAATCGCTTTGCCGTTGAAATCAGGACCGGTCATATACAAGGTGACCAGACCACTGGAGCTGGGTGCGCCCTGGCTGCACAAAGATTCATTGCAGGCCGTGCCGCCACAGAGGCTGGCATTCGGACACTTGCCGTCATTGGTCAGTGTTCCCTGGTCAGGATCCGAACCGCAATCGCGGGTGCAATCCGTCGGCTGCCGGAATTTAGTGCCGTCAGCGCAAACCCAGCGGGTACAACCGGCGTTACCGGAACAAGTCTGAGACCTCGTCCCATAATTGGAACAGGTCGACGCGGTCGGATTGCAGCCAGGGTTGAAATCCACCTGGATGCCGGCGATCTGATCGCGGCTGATCTGCGGCGCCCAATCACGGATCAATCGGCCGCCTTCGCCGTTGGTCAGGTAAAACAGATGTTTGTAATTGCCGCTGGCGGAGCCGGTGTATTGCCGGCTAGCGGAATATCCCTGACCAGCGACCTGCGTGCCCTCGGCGACAGCGCAATAGGACAGAGCGCTGGTCTGCTGGTAGCCGGCCTCCCGGAACTGGTTGAAACGATCCGGCATGCCGGACAGCTTGTCCACCGGCAACCACATGATGCAGGCGCGCCGGGCCTCGTCGTTGTTGATGATCAGCGACTCGTCGTAATCCAGGCAGAAGCCCGGCCAACCGAGCAGCGTCGAGACCGACTTGAGCTTCTGGCACTGGCCCTGGCCGTCGACGCAGGCCGCCTTCAGACCGGGATCGATCGCGCCGGAACCCAGATCGCAGGGTTTGCCGTCCTCGGAGCCGCCGACGCACAACGTCTTCGCGAAGCCGCGCTCATAAGTCGCGTCCTTGACGCCGAGGTAGCGCTTCTCGCCGTAATTCGTGCCGTAGGTCAGTTTCTGATAGGCGCACTCGCAGTCATTGCCGTTGCCGTGGCAGATATTAGCGCCGGCGAAATCAGGCGACCGTTCGGCTTCCACGCCGGAAGCGGTCCCGGTGGCGGCGTCATAACCCGCCTGGCCCTTAAGTATGATGGTCGAAGAGTAGGGCGAATCGACCTCCGGATAAGCCCGGCAGAGTGGCATCGCGCCGACGTCGTTGCGCAGCAGCGGACCGCCGGTGTAGTCGTAGTAGCAGAGGTGCTGGTAGCAGCGGCCGCCTTTGTTCGAAGCGCCGAAATCCGGATCGATCTTCTGATCGACGCAATCGCTCGAGATGCCCGATCCGCTGTCGTCGTTGGGCCGGCAGGTCAGGGCGCAGGAACCGGAGACGCCGCCGCAATCCTTGTCGTTGGTGCAGAGCTCGCCTTTCTTGGCGCCGCTCTTGCACAGCGCCAGATTGACGCCGTAGCGCTGCTGGGTCATTTCGGTCTTGGAGCACCAGGCTTTCGAGCCGCAATCGGCGTCCGTGGCGCAGGCGACGCCGTACTTGTTGATGTCGCCCATGCAGCTGCCGCTCTTGTTACCGGTCACTGTCGGCATGGTGGCCGGCAGCAGGTACTGAGCCGGGTAAGCATTGGGCACGCTGTAACCGGAGAACTCCAGACCCTTCCAGGAAACATCGCGCTGGGCGTACTGCTGGTTCGTCAGCCGCGATTTCTCCGGCTCGACGTAGCTGCGGCACTCGCTCGCGACGCCGACGACGGTCGACTCCTCGCACAAGCCGAAACCAGTGCAGGATTCGCGCCACTCGCCCTTGGTCTCATCCCAGGTGATCTCCGACTCGCGGCAATTGAGCCAGCGGGCGCACTCGCGGTCCGGACGGACCTTGAGCACGATGTTGGCGTCATTGCGGGTGAAGTCGACCCCGGTCAGGCTCCGGCGGCAGGTCTTGCCGGACGGACAGGTCGCCGGATCGCCGTAGGTCATGCATTTCTCGCCCAGCTGGGAGCTGCAATCCCGATCGGAGCGGCAGCCGAAGCCGTAGCTCTCGGTCCCGATGCAGCGTCCGACGCCGCAATCGGCATCCTGGTTGCAGGCCTGGCCCAGAACCGTGATGTCCTCGCAGGTGCCGTTGACGTAGCTGAAGCAGCGGCTGCCGCACAGCTCGTCGGAACGGTTCGATAGGTTGCAGTTGACCGGGCTGGCGCTCATATCGCCGGCTTTGACGTACGAAGCGGCGGCGGAATAGAGGTTCTGCGGATTACTGGTCTGCTTGAGCGCGACGCAGCCGGTCTTGAGATCGACGTTGCCGCCGCAGGTGGACTGATCGATCTTGCTGTTGAATATATAATAGTAAGGTTCGCCGGCGGCGTGATTCGGCGAGGTCGCCACCGTGTCGACGAATTCCTCGCAACGGTCGTACTCGGCCGCGCACAGACCGACCCAGCCGTCAAAGCCGCAGACGCTGTTGCCGCGCATGACCCGGCAGGCCTGTTCGACCTTGCAGGTGGTCTTGGTATTGCCGACCGTGCAGGAATTCTGTCCTTCGTTCGGGCAGGCACAGCCTTCGGGTTTGGTGCAAGCCGACGCCAGGGTGCAATCCGGAGAATCCGGACTGGTGCTCAGATAGCACGGGCAGCCGGCGTCCTGGGTGCACGGCGTCTTCAGGTCGCAGCGCTGGTCCTTATTCTTGGCGATGGCATAGAACTCGCCGTTCACGAGCCGGTCGCCGTAACACGGCAGCAGGGCGCCGCTCTCGGTCTTCCGGAACCAGCCCGAGACCCGGCGATCCTTCACGAAGACGTTCTCCCGGTATTCGCAGGCGCGGTTGCCCGGATCCTTGAAGTAGTAGGAACCGTCGCGCGTCGAATACTGGGCGCAGCCGACCTCTTTCTCCAGACACAGGGTCTTGGAATAGTCGGCCGGATTATCCTTGACGGCCGCGGCTTTCCAGCTCCCGATGATCGGCTCGGAGACGGAGTACTGGCAGCGCGATTCGCCGATCTTGATCTTGCAATAACCCTTGGTCTTGGGATCTTCGCAGCCGGTCTCGGCGCTCACCGGCGTCTCTTTGTTCGCGACCCGGTTGACACACACGCCGTCAAAGGCCTGGTTCGGGACGCCGACGGTGCGACAGCCGATGTTCGCGGCTTCGCATTTGTCCTGAGGAGTCACGACGAGATGGGTCAACGAATCAGCCGGCACGACCACGATATCCGGATTGGCGGCGCGGGACGCCAGCGACGCCCGGGTCTCCAGGTTGAATTTCGTGATGCGGCACTCGGTCTCATTGAACGCGACGCGACAGGCGTCGAACAGCATCAGCGGCGCTTCGGCAGAGGCGGCCGCGTGCGGCAATCTGTAATTACAGATGCAGTTCGTACCGCCGTCGGCCGGAGCCTCGGGGCTGCCGCAGCGGGCCGGCAGGCTGCAGACAGCGTTGAACGATTCTTCGTAAGGATTCTCGACCGTGTTCTTGGTGTCGGAGTAAGCGGAGCAGCCGACCACCTTGTCGCGGCACAGCTTGCTGAACGAACGCAGGTAGCTGACCTTGCCGGCGGTGTTGCGGTATTCGCGGCAGCCGAGCATTTCCCGCGGCGACGCCGCGCCCGCGAGCGTCTGGTCGCAGGAAGCGGGGATCTTCCAGGAATCGCGGACCACGCTGATCGTGTCGCGGACCTCGTTCAAAATGAGATTGTCGAGATAGACCTCGCCGATCGTGACGACCGGAGCGGCCGCGGACCCCGCAATGCTGAACTTCAGACAACGGCCGTTCGGACAATCCGGACCGGCAACCACGGTCTCCTGGAAAATGACCGGACCGAGGGCGTAACGGCGCCACTCGCTGGTCAGGATGATCTTCGGCGCGGACTTGGTCGCGTTGTTGTCGTCGCTGAACACCTGGGTGCCGGCGCCAGTCTCGGAGCCGAAGCTGATGTTGAGGATACCGCCGCCGCGAGCCCAGAACGACAGGCTATAGGATTGGCCGCCGGTCACGAGCGTTCCCAATTCCCGCACGATCTCGCGCCTGTCGGTCGCCGTGCCGGAGAGTTTGAGCGAGTGTCCGCCGACGACCAGCGCTTCCGACGATTGCGCCGGGATCGCGGTGCCGGCTTTCCAGACGGCCGCGTCGATCGCCTGTTCGAACGCGTCGGTGAAAGCGGCGCGGATGTTCGAAGCGGCATTGCCTTTGTAGGCCCGGCAGCCCTTGGAAGCCGCCGCGCAAGCCAGGCTGTCGCCGGCCGAAGCGGCGTAGATGCATTCCTGTTTCGCTTCGTTCCAGGAGCCGTTCGAGTCGCGGCAATCAGACTCGATCGAACCAGTGATGCGATAGCGCCGGCAATCCGCCGCAGCCACGATGACGCGCGACATCAGCCGGTAATGGCGGTTGCCGAACTCATCGTAAAATTCGCGGCAATCGTAATCATGGCCGGCATCAATGGAATCACGGGTGCAGAAACCGTCGGGCAGTTCCGCGCCGGCGATCGCCACGGACTCGTCCAGACACTCGAACCGGTCATCGCCGACTGGGGCCGCGGTGTTCAGGTGGACGCAGGGCGAGTAGCCGCAAGTTCCGCCGGCGGTCGGCGCGCAGACATCACTCGCGGTGGCGGCGGCCGTAACGATCTGGGCTTCGGTCCGCTTCAGGTTCCAGACCTTCAGCTGATAGCCGGCCGTGTCCGAACCTTCCCAGGAATAGAACACCTGGTTGGTGTCGGCCTCGGGTTTCTGGCAGATGCGCAAACGGGAATAATAGCTGCGCTGCTCGTTCTCCAGATCCGTGAACTCCGAACAGCCGATCTCGGCCTCGGAACAGGACTGGGCCAGTTTCGGAATGAAGTAGATCGGGAATTTGGAAGCGCGTTCGAATTCGGACGCTTCCTGTTTGAAGACGTCGTAACCGGAACATTCCGCCGGACAAGCGTCCTGCGGTCCGACGACGCCGGGAATGGCCGGATCGGCGGTCGCAGGAGTATAGCGGTCGCAACCGACCTCGTTGTCGCGGCAGACCATCGCGAAGCTCTTGCATTCCGCGCGGTCGCCGTCCTCGCCGGTGCAGCCGAGATAGTTCGGAGCGACTTTGGCGTAAACCAGTGATTCGACCTCGCCGTAAGTATCGTGGTAAGAGACGCCGCCGCCCTCGTTCAACAGGACGCCATCAACCATGGTCTGGGCGCCGCTGATCTCCAGGTAAGCGCCGGCGATGGGCCGACTCACCGTGAACGTGCACGACGGGCGGACGTAAGCGGCGTCCGACAGAGCCGGGTCCGTCGCCGCGGTCAGGGTCATGAAGAGGCCGCCGGCCGGAGTGAAGTCGCACGGACCGACGTTGGGGGTCACGATGACGTCATCATTCTTCACCCAACCAGCCATGGAGGCCGACTGATTATAATCGGACTGGTAGAACTTGAGCCGCAGCGTCGCGCTGGCGGCGCCCGGTCCTGGGACCAAAGCGGCCGGGATCTGCCGCAGGTCGGCGGACAGCGTATAGGTCTTGCCGATCTCGAGCGGCAGCCGATCCTGGATCAGACGATTGGTGAGCGAACAGCTGGTCTCGCCTTTGGCGACCGCGCAGCTGTAGCCGCCCTTGGGGCAGGTGCAGGAAGGATAATTCGCGCAGGCCGTATTCAGCGTGCAGACATCCTCGTAATCGCCTCCGACCCGGGCGGCATTCGAACCAGCGGAGGCATAGAACTTGTTGTCCGCGCCGCGTTCAGTGATGATCCCGCCAGCGCCGCCGACCGTCACTTTGCCGAAAGGCGACCAGTACTTGGCGTGATCACTGGCCCCGTCGGCATCCATATCCTCGAGCGTCTCGAAACTGCCGTTCTTGACGAGATTCAAAGACTGGCCGGCCGCGAGCTTCACGAGAGCGGTGCAGCCGTTCTTGTCCGCCGAACAGCCCTGAGCCTGTTTGTTGAGATAAAGAGCCGGGGTGATCTGCCAATCATCGCCGGCTTCGGGACCGCCGACGATAGTGCTGCAGGATCTGGCGCCCGACACGACCAGACAGGAAGAATTCTTGGAACAGTCGCACTCGGCGGTCTGACAGACATTGGGCAGCCGGCACTGCTCGCCGCTCGGCAGCAGCAGACAGGTCTTCTCGCCCTGACCGACCTTGCACGAACGAGGTATCGTGCAGGAACACCCGGCGCTATTCGAACACACGGCGCCGAGAGTGCAGCTGCCGGCGTTCAACCTGGTCGAGTACGCCCGACAGCCTTCATTCGAGGAATTGCACACGCCGTAATCAAGAGTGTTGACTAGGAAATTTTCGGTCTTGCCGGACGTGCTCTTGAACGTGCGGCAGGAATTATAATATTCAGGGCAGGAATCGGCGTTGAACCGCCAGACGCGCCGGTCCTGAGTGCAGTAACCGTAACCGCCGACGCACTGGCCGAAATCGTCCTCTTTGAGACAGGTGGCCACGTCCGTGCAGGTCTCGGCGCGAGTGGCGATCCCCGCGCTGAGCAGCACCGGTCCGTAAACCTTGGCGCGACATTCGGCTGACGGCGCTTTGAGGACCCAGTTGGGATCAATGAGATGGCACCACTTGGTGGCCGGATTGGCCGCGTCGGGTGCGCCGTTCACGCCGCAGACATTGAAGCCGGCGACGACCTGGCCCAGCGTCACTTTTTCTCCGGTCGCGGCGACCTTGCTCGCGGCGATCTCCCAGCCGATCGGGATGATCCGGGCCGCGCGCATCTTCTTGAGATTCGTCTCGCAATAACCATCCTGATAGCAGGAAGCCTTGGCGTTATCCTGGCTGGTCGCCGGGATCAGCCGGAAATCCTTGTGCAGCAGATCCTGTTTGAGGGCTTCGCCGACGGTCAGCGGGATGGCGTTGCCGGAACGGATCGCGACCGCGAGCGCCTGATCCATCACGCAATTCTCCGGACCGCGATATGCCTCGGGACACAGACCGAACAAGGTGACTACGTCATACATGCCGGTTCCCTTGATCGGCGTCGCCCGGATCAGCGACGAGGGAGCCTCGATCTCCCCGATCCGCTCGCTGCTCTGAACGAGACCAGGATTCACCAGTGATTCGCGGTCCAGCAACGCGACCTCCGTGGCCGCCTCTTCGGCAGCCATGAGCGACAACAGTTCCTGAACGCCCTTGTTCCAGAATCCCTTGATCAGGGTCATGGCGAAAGTCTGGACCATGCCGCCAACGATCGGCTTCCAGGCCTTGGCAGCCAAAGCTCCCGATGCCGCCATCTGCACCCCCGTATCCGGAATGACGCCGCTCTTGTCCTTGTAGAGGTCGAATTCTTTCTTCGCGACCGCCGCCGGACTGAGTACATTGCCGGTCACGGGATCGGTGATGTCCGAAAAACCGCCGCCGCCGGCGTATTTATTGGCGACTTTCAAACTCTGTTCCAGATAAGCCTTGGGTTGGACATCCACCTGGATGAACGAACCCATCCGTAAACCGGCTGACAACGGCGATTTGCCCGGCTTGACCGTATCCTTCAACATCTTCATCATTTCGCCTTTGGAGAACTGATTGCCGACCTTGCCCCAGCTCTCGGCGATCTTGGACAGGTCGCACTTGGGCCGCGGCGGCTGGATCTCGTCAAGCAGACCGAGCTGGAGATTCAAAGTGAGATTGATGTTCGGCGCACAAAGATTCAGCCCCATTGCCGTCAAACCGGAAGCTTCGCTGAAAGCCCCGATCGCCTCGCCCGCCGCGCCGGCGACGGCATCTTTCAAGCCTTTGGAAAATTCCTTGGAATCGAAGCAAGGTTTTTGACCGGCGCAATTCAACAGGTTCTGCGCCAGCATGCTCGCGACCTGCTGAGCGAACTGATTAGTGGCGCTGACCGCGGCCACCATGACGCCTTCAGTGAGACCTGTGGTGATCTGATCGAAAACGGAGGCGGAAACAGTGGTGGGTCCGCCGATGACATCAGCCGCCTGCGCCCGGACCGGACGCGGAAACGCCAACATGAACGGCAACGCCGCCGCGAAAGCGAAACCAAACATCAAGATGGCGGAGGCGGCCCTGGATTGACGTGAGTTCATGTTGATCCGGATTAATTTAATTTGCGACGCTGGCGGCTGCTGGCTGAGGCGACGTCTCCGGATCATTGTCCGGTGTCGTTGTTAGTCAAACCAGCATCTTTCAAAGTGTCCAACATCAGCTGACGCAGCGCGTCATCGGGAGCTTTCGCGACCAATTCGGTGGGCAGTCCGATCTCGACGTAAAACTTTCTCAGATCATCGCCGGTCATCTGCGCCACGATCGCCTCGGCTTTCTTCTGGGTCAGCTCGGCCGGATCGCCGAAGATGCGCGTGACAGCCTGGATCAGCGGACTCTGGCTGTCCGAGACCACCGATTCTTTGACCGGCTCTTCCGGCAGATCGGTCAGACCAGACGACAAGGTCGGAGCCGTAGACGCGCCGCTCGAAGATGAAATGGAAACCTGGCGGCAAGTCTTGCCGGCCGGACAATTGGGGTCGCTGTTCTGGCTGATCTCCAGCCCGTCAGGAGTACCGTCGGAATCAGTGTCGGCGATATAAGGACTGGTCCGAAACGCGTAAAGTTCGTCGAAATCAGTGAGCCCGTCCTTGTCGGTGTCCATGGATTTCAAAGACGCTACCCGCTCCTGCTCGATCTGATCCGACGTTTTGATGGTGCCCGTAGCCTGCGGCTGGAAGAAGGGCGAAATCACGGACTTATTCAGGCTGATGACATCAAAAAGAAGCGTGGCCGTACCGATGACCACGACGATCGTCAAAGCCATTTTTTGGTTAGTATTGAGCACGCGAGTTGCGCTTAATCGTTCCTATACAATTATAACACGGGCTCAGACCCGCGTCCAAGGTAAATTAAGGGGGTTTCAGGACCGCTTGGCGAGCTCGATGGAGAGGCGCGCCCAATCGCTGACGGAGAGTTCCTGGGGCCTGGATTCGGGCTTTAAACTAGCTGAAATTATAGCTTCATTGAGCAAAATATCGCTGAGACCCAGCTGGCGCAGCGTGTTCTTGATCTGTTTGCGGGGTTCCTGAAAAGCCGCCCGGGTCACCCGGAAATGCCGTTCAGCCGACCAAGCGGCGCCGAATCTGGCGCTGAGTTCGGCTGATGAAAACGGCTTGATGTGGATAACTGCGGAGTCGACTTGCGGGGCGGGATAGAAGCTGGCGCGCGGCACCCGGACCACGAGCGCGGCTTGCGCCAGGGTCTGGACGAGCACCGCGAGCGAACTCATCTCGCCCGGCGCGGCCAGGACGCGGTCAGCGACCTCGGCCTGGACCATGAGCGTGAAACTTGCCGGCTGCGGCGCTTCGAGCAGGAACTTCTGGATGAGGGCGCTCGTGATGGCGTACGGGATGTTGGCGACGACGCGGTAACCGGATCGCGAACCGCCGGCCGCTTCGGCCAGCGCCGCGTTCGTGAAGGCCAGCGCGTCGCCCTCCAGCACCTGCAGATCCTGCTTGTCGAAACGGCGGCGCAGGAACGAGCAGAGCCGCGGATCGATCTCGACGGCCGCGACGCGCGCGCCGCGCTCGAGCAGCCGGCCGGTGAGGACGCCGGCTCCCGGACCGATCTCGACCGCGGCGGAACCACGTTCGATGCCCGCGGCCGCGACCATCTGGTCGATCACTTTTTCGTCCAACAAGAAATTCTGACCGCGCCCTTTCCAGGGTTCGATTCGGGCTTCATTGAGCAAAATTTTGAGCTCCTCCGCGGTCATGCTACCGGCGCCACAATGGTCTCGTCCGGCGTTTCGCCGCGCTTGTCGATCATGACGGCGAACAGCAGCGTGAAGCCGGCCGCCAGGATGAAGATGGGCGTCCAGGCATCGGGGAAGATCCGGAACAGCGCGACGGCGGCGAGCGCTGCAAGGATCTTGCCGACCGACAGCGCCATCTCGAAGAAGATGACCTGCTCGGTGGCGCCGTCGCAGCGCGCTTTCTCATAGAGCAGCGCCACGAGCGGGATGCCGATCATGTTCTTGGCGACGCGATAGAACGAATCGATCAGGAAGACGCCGAGGCCGCCGCCGACGAAGATGCGCACGAGCCAGGAGCCGGCCGTGAAGAACGCGCCGCTGCGCAACACTTGCATTTTTCCGCCATCATCCACGAGGCTGCCGATGTACAGGATGACGACGACGTTGACCATCATGGCGAGCGACATGATCGCGCCCAGGGACAGCATGTTCGGAATGACGAACGACACGAAGATCGGCCAGAGCACCAGGGCCAGGAATTCCTCGCCGTAGCCGATGAAGGCCAGGAGCGCGCGGCGGTTGTCTTTTTTGACCAGCCGCTTCAGCGCCCCACCATAAGAAAATGGCTTAGGTATGAAGAATTCCGGGGTCCGGAGCAGCGGCGCGTTCGAGAGCAGGATCAGCACCGAGACGACGATGAAGAGAGCTTTGAAACCCAGGAAAGCGACAATGACGCCGCCGACGACCGGCGCGGTCGCGGCCGCGAACGCCGACAGCGACCACATGTTCGAGATCTCCCGTCCGGTCTCAGCCTGCTGGCTCCAGGTCGCGAAGTTGGAATGGTAGCTCGGCCAATACAGGATCTTCTGGATCGCGAGCGCCACGACGGCCGCGGCAATGAACAGCTGATTGTAAGAGATGGCGAAGAACGAGAGATAGTACAGGATCAGGAACGGCGAGCTGAGCAGGATCGTGTGCTCGTAGCCGTGCCGGCGGCAGATGCGGCCGCCGATCGGCAGCAGGAAAAAATAGAGCACGTAGACCGCGGCGTAAAAGAGGAGGATCTGTTCGATTGAAAATTTCTGCGAATAAAGATAGATCGGCTCGAACACCATGACGAGCGACATGGCGAAATCCAGGATCGCCGTGGACCAGAAAAGCTCCCGGACCTCGCGAGCCGGATGCGGGGCGAGGAAATGTTCGACGTAATGCCGGAGGTGTCCCGTGGCCATGTGGGGTTGCGGCTAATGGCTCTCAGCCAGTTTTATGCTGCCTGGACGCAAAATAACGACCTGGCCTTTCACGATCTTAACGATAGTCGAAGGCGGCCGACGGGGCAATGCCCCGGCGTTCAGGAATAGCTCCGGCTGTCGGCGGCGCGCGACCAGTTGTTTCCGCACCTCGCGCGGCGAGTAACAGGCCGGCTGGCCGGAAAGGTTCGCCGAGGTCGAAGTGAGCGGCGCGCCGAATTCGCGCGCGAGCGCGCGGGCCCAGGCCAGCGCCGGCACGCGGACAGCGACGGTCGCGCCGCGAGCGCCGGCTCCGACCGGACGGCGGCCGGATCTGACCGGCGCGACGATGGTCAGGGCGCCGGGCCAATGTCGGAGCGCGAGACGGCGCGCCGGGCCAATGAGCCGCACGACTGCGGCAGCCTGTCGGAGATCGGCGGCGATGAGTGGCAATTTCTTATCATTCGTCCGCCCCTTGATGGCGTAGATCGCGGCCACGGCCTCGCGGCTGAACGGATCGGCGGCCAGACCGTAGGCAGTCTCGGTCGGAAAGACGACGACACGGCCGGAACGCAAAACGCGGACCGCCTCGCTCAAGGCCGTTCGCGAAACGCGATCGCGTTGGATGCGCAGCGTTCTCATGCCGTTCATCTCATGAAAGCCGGGCGCCGGGTATGTTCCGCCGACGGCCGCGGCGAGCGGGTCTTGGCCACTGACGCATACGCCAAGCTGAGCCCTTCCTCGATTGAAACCTGCGGCCGCCAACCAACCTTGGCCGCACGGCGCGGATCGAGCACGCTCCGGCGATCCTCGTTAGGCTTGGCCGCCGCGTGTTTAGCCTCGACTTCGGAGCCGGAAATTTGCCTTAAAATGCGGAAAATATCATTGATCGAGGTTTCGACGCCAGTGCTGACGTTGAAGATGCCGTGCAGCCGCCGTTCGGCCGCGAGCACGACCATACGAGCGATATCGCCCACATAGACGAAATCCCGGGACTGGCCGCCGTTGCCATTGATGGTCGGTGACACGCCATCGCACAAATATTTCAAAAAGATGGCCACGACTCCGGCCTCGCCCTTGGAATTCTGGCGCGGACCGTAGACGTTGGCGAACCGCAGGATCGAATCGCTCATGCCGGAGAGTTCGTGGTCGGCCAAAAGGTAGCGTTCGAAAGCGGCCTTGGCGATGCCGTAAGGAGACGACGGTGCGAGCGGCGCATCCTCGGGCGTCGGCAGCGTCTTGGCGCTGCCGTAAGCCGCGCCGGAAGACGCGAACACGAAATGCCGCGCGTTGGCGGCGTGAGTGGCTTTGAGTACGTTCAGTCCGCCAATGATGTTGATGTCGGCATCAGCCGCCGGATCCTCGCTCGAACGACGGACGCTGATCTGGGCTGCTAGATGAATGACGACCGCGGGCTTGAGCCGGCGAAACAAGGCCGGCAACTTCGATGACCGGATATCGATCTTGTGCAGGTTCGCCGCCGGATTGAGATTCGCGCGCTTGCCGGTCGACAGATCGTCGATGACGTGGACGCGATGGCCATGTTCGACCAGGAGATCAACGACATGCGAGCCGATGAAACCAGCGCCTCCAGTTACAATAAATGTTTCCATATGATACGACCGTCAGATAACGCCTTAGGACTTCTAGAAGCCGCGAAAATGAGCTTAAATATCGTCCGACTCGGCCTCTTCAGCCGCTGACGTGCCATCCGCGGACGACGTGTCGCCGCCGCCCTGTTTGCGATACCGCAGATAAGACTCAACGAACTCGTCGAGGTCGCCATTCAGGATGCGTTCCGCGTCCTGGGTCTCATATTTGGTGCGATGATCTTTGACCAGCTTGTACGGATGCAAGACGTAAGACCGCGCCTGATTCCCCCACTCCGCGCTCGTGAACTCGCCGCGCAATTTTTTCTTCTCGGAATTACGCTCCTGCAGATAGATGGCGTGCAGCTTGGCGCGCAAGATGCGCATGGCGGTTTCCTTGTTCTGGGTCTGCGAGCGTTCGTTCTGGCAAGAGACGACGATGCCCGTCGGCAGATGCGTGACGCGCACGGCCGAATAGGTCGTCTGCACGCCCTGGCCGCCGTGGCCGCCGGCGAGGAACGTGTCGATGCGCAGATCCTCGGGCTTGATCTTCACCTCTTCGATGTCGCCAAGATCGGGCAGGACCTCGACCAGGGCGAAGGACGTTTGGCGGAGATGGTCGGCGTTGAACGGCGAAAGCCGCACGAGGCGATGCACCCCGGCCTCGGATTTCAGATGACCATAAGCAAAGCGCCCCTCCACGGAGAAGGTCGCACTCTTGATTCCGGCTTCAGCGCCACGATGCTCATCCAACGTTTTGACGCGCCATTTTTTAAGCTCAGCATAGCGGAAAAACATCCGCATCAGCATCTCCGCCCAATCCTGGGCTTCAGTGCCGCCGGCTCCCGCGTGGACCGCCACGATGGCGTCGCGGTCGTCGTATTTATCATCCATGAGCGTCGCGAATTCCAGTTTCGCCAGGCGCTCCTTGATGGCGTCGAACTGCTTCAGGATCTCCGCTTCGGAAGCCTCGTCCCCTTCTTCAGCGGCCAATTTGGCGAACTCCAAAAGTTCGGACGAATCCGTCCGGAGAGATTTCCAGGCTTCGTAATATTCCTTCAACTCGGCCAGTCGGCGCGAGACGCGCTGGGCCGTTTCGTTGTCTTTCCAGAAATCAGGCTGCTGCGATTCCCATTCCAGTGATTCGATTTCGCCGTGGGTCTTATCCAGGTCAAAGCAACCCCCACGTCCCGGAGACTTTGGCGGCGATCTCGTCGATGGCGTGGAGGTATTGTTTGATCATATGGCTGACAGGTTCGAGACGGGCGGCGGCACGGAAAGCCGCGGCCCGGACCGACCGAACCCTGGCCGACTAAAGTTTGATCTGTTTAGCGTACTGGCCGACCACCGGCAATTCCCAGCGCTCGCCCTGATAAGCCTTGACGGCGGCAAAAATCGAGAGGACGACGAGGGCCAGGCAAGTCATCTGCCCGATGAACGGGATCCAGACGATGAAACTGGCGACGACCCAGACGAGAAAGAGGGCGATGCCCTGGCGGACATGAAACTTCACGAACTCATCGTTCTTGGCTTCGGTGAGCAACGGGATCAGGAACAGGACGCCGATATAAGAAATGGCGGCCATGAGTTTGTTATTGTCGATAGCGGCGGCTGGAGCCGGGGCGGATTGCTGGGCCTGAGGTGCCGGAGCCGGGGCGGGCTGGCTAGCCGGTTGTTCGGCAGGCTTCATTTCTTCGGACATAAACTTCAAACTAGAGAGTTTAATTTCGACTGCTGAAGCTTAGCTCAATTTTGAGAAATTGGGAATATAGAGAGTGCGGGAGTCAGGGAGTGACGGAGTTACGGAGTCATTGTCTCTACCTGATCCAATGAACGGGAGAGTGCGGGAGTGGAGGAGTTGGGGGAGACCCGACAAAAACTCCTGCACTCCCTCACTCCTGCACTCTCACACCCCAAAACTCCCATACTCCGTCTCTCCCTGACTCCGCCACGTCGTTCGCGAACGACGTGGCTCCGTCTCTCCTGCACTCCAGCACTCCAGCACTCTCTGATTCAAAGCGGAGGTCCCTCTACTGAGGAACCCCCGCTTTTCTGGCTATTGGTTAACCGCTACCTAGTACATCCCGCCGCCGAGGCCGCCCATTCCACCCATGCCGGGCGCGCCATGGCTGCCTTCTTCTTTCTTCTCCGGGATGTCGGTCACGACGCACTCGGTCGTGAGCAGCAGCGAGGCGATGGAAGCGGCATTCTGCAGCGCGCTCCGCACTACCTTGGTCGGGTCGACGATGCCGGCCTTGACCAGGTCGCCGTACTCGCCGGTCGCGGCATCGTAGCCGAAACTGACCTCCTGGGAATTCTTGACCTTGTCGAGCACGACCTCGCCGTTCACGCCGGAGTTCTCGGCAATGAGGCGGACCGGCTCCTGCAGCGCCAGATAAATGATATTCTTGCCGATCTCGGATTCCCTGGCTTCGTCCTTTTCCCGATGGACCAGGACCCGGGACGCGCGCAGCAAGGCCACGCCGCCGCCCGGCACGATGCCTTCCTCGATCGCGGCCTTGGTGGCCTGGACCGCGTCCTCGATGCGCTGCTTGATCTCTTTCATCTCGGTCTCGGTGGCCGCGCCGACCTTGATGACAGCGACGCCGCCGGCGAGTTTGGCCAGTCGCTCCTGGAGTTTTTCCTTGTCGAATTCGGAATCAGCGGCCTCGAGTTCGTTCTTGATCTGGGCGATGCGGTCCGCGACGATCTTCTGGTCGCCGGCGCCGTCCACGATGGTCGTGGTCTCCTTGGTGGCGACGACCTTGCGGGCGCGGCCGAGATCCTCAAGCTTGGTATCCTCGAGTTTGAGGCCGACCTCTTCGCTCACGACCTTGGCGCCCGTGAGCGCCGCGATATCCTTGAGCATCTCCTTGCGGCGATCGCCGAAACCCGGAGCCTTGATCGCGAGCGCGCTGAAAGAACCGCGCAGCTTGTTCACGACAAGCGTGGCCAAAGCCTCGCCGTCGATGTCCTCGGCGATGATGACGATCTCTTTCTTGCCGGTCTGTGCGACCTTCTCGAGCACCGGCAGGATGTCGTGGATCGAGGAGATCTTCTTGTCGGTGATGAGGATGTGCGCATCGTTGTACTCGGCCTCCATGCGGTCAGCGTTAGTGATCATGTAGGCGGAAACGTAGCCCTTGTCGAAGCGCATGCCGTCCACAACCTCCTTGTCGATGCCGAACGATTGCGATTCCTCGACGGTGATGACGCCGTTCTCGCCGACCTCTTTCATGGCGCTGGCGATCAGCTTGCCGATCTCGGGATCATTCGCGGAAATGGACGCGACGCGCTCGATGTCGTCGCCGGAAATTGGTTTGGAGATCTTCTTCAGCTCCTCGACGACCAGGCCGACGGCTTTGTCGATGCCGCGCTTGATCTTCAGGGGGTTCGCGCCCGCGACCACATTCCTGAGACCCTCGTTGAAGATGGCCTCGGCGAGCACGGTGGCGGTCGTCGTACCGTCGCCGGCGACGTCATTGGTCTTCGAAGCGACTTCTTTGACGAGCTCCGCGCCGATGTTCTCGAATTTATCGGCGAGCTCGATCTCCTTGGCGACGGTCACGCCGTCCTTGGTGACGGTCGGCGAACCGAAGCCCCGATCGAGCACCACGTTCTTGCCGCCCGGGCCCAACGTCGTCTTCACGGCCTTGGCCAGGATGTCGACGCCTTTCTTGATGCGCTGGCGGGCGTCCTCGGCGAACAGTATCTGTTTAGCCATAGTTGATGTTCAAAGGATTACTATTCCATGATGGCGATGATGTCGGATTCGTCGAGGATGAGCAGCGTCTGGCCGTCGATCTTCACTTCGTCCGGACCATACTTCTTGAACATGATCTGGTCGCCGACCTTGACGCTCATCGGAGCGCGCTTGCCGTCTTCGAGCAGTTTGCCGGGTCCGATCGCGAGCACCTCGCCCTGCTCCGGCCGTTCTTTTTCGACTGTCTCCGGAATAACGATGCCGGACTTGGTGACCTCGGTCTTCGGCGTGGCTTTGACCAGCACGTGGTCATTCAGCGGTTTGACTTTCATATCATGGCTTATAAAATATCTGCTTCATTAAGCAAATATATAGGTGATGATTAGAGGCTATTAGCACTCGCTATTTTAGAGTGCTAATCGCTAAACGTCAAGCGGCGCGGGGTCGTTGCGGCCGAAGCTCCAGGCCAGACCGCACAGCAGCCAGAACTGCAGCTGTCCGAACCACGAACTCCAAAGATAATGATCGAAGCAGGATGCGACGATGACCGCCGCGAGGCCGGCGGCGATGACGGCCGCCGGAGCCGAACCGCGCGCGGCCGCGGTCATGGAACTGTGGAGGGCCAGGGCCAGCGTACTGAGCCAGGCGATCAGTCCAAGCAGTCCGATCTCCGCCAGACTGAGCAGATACACGTTATGGACCGGCTCATAACCCCAGCCCGGGCGGCCATCGCCATGGTCGCGTTCGAGTGCGAGCGGCATTTCGCCCAGGCCGACGCCCATGAGCGGATGGTCGGCGATGATCTCGGCGGCATCCTGGAGCTGGCTGCGCCGATCATTGAACGATCGGGCTTCCAGGCGGCCGGAGCCGCTGAGCCGCGTGAAGACGACCGCGTTGAAAATGCTGCCGAAGAGCAGCAAGACCGCGGTCACGGCCAGAGCCGAACGGAAAACCGCGGAGAATGACGGCTTGGAAAACCGGACCGACCAGATCAACAAAACGACGAAACCGGCGGCCAGGGCCAGGACGGCGCTCCTGGAAAGCGAGCAGAAGATGCCGGCCGCGAGGAGCGGCAGGGACGCCGCGGCCAAACGGCGGGCGCGGCTGCCAGCTGGCAAGGTCAGGAGCAGGCCGACGGCGAAAAAGATCCCGACGGCCAGAAAGAATCCGAGGATGTTCGGATGCGCCAGTGATCCGTAAGCGCGCAGCCAGCGGCCCGAGGCGGTCTCGACGACGTAGGAACCGGCGACCGCGGCTTCATGCGGCGCCATGCCGAACCATTTGGCGCTGACAGCCGACTGAGTGAAGAATTGCGCCGCCGCGAGCGCGGCCTGGACTGCAGCCGAAGCGACGAACGCCGCGGCGACGGTCAGGAAAGGCGCTTCGACCAGCCTGATGCCGCACAAGACCAGCGCACCGAGCGCGATCCAGGAGACGGCGAGCAGATTCCAGCCGGAAACCGGCCCGGAAATGACGGAGGCCAGCAGGGCCGCGAGCGGCAAAGCCGCGGCCGCTGCGGCCGCCGGACCAGCGAGCCGACCAAGCCGCCGCTCCCGCGCCGCCAGAGCGAAAGCCGCGAAGACGAAAACGACCGCGAGGATCTGCGTCGCGAAAAGGCTGATGGTCCCGGCCTCGACCGGGAACCCGGCGATCGCGCCGCGGCTCCAGATGTAACGGGTGCCGAACGGCGCCAGGAACACGAGCGTCGCGAAGATCAATTGGACGGAACGGCGCAAATTCATAATTGCTTGAGGACCTCGGCCCGCCGCTCGCGGAACCGCCGTTCGTAATCGGCCCGGCGATCATCAACATGAAACTTGAGGATGTCATCAGCCACGACCACGCGGCTGTCCGTGTTGGCCAGCTCGCGGATAGCCGCGGGGAAACGCCGTGTCTGCCAGCGCTTGGCGAAACCATCGAGACGACGCAATAGCGGCAACAACCAGCCCGTGCCGGCGACGACCGGCACGCTGCGGCGATCAGCCTGCGGATTCGGCACGGCTCCGGGCAAGGAAGTCCGCACCCAGGCATTGGCGTTCCAGAGACGCTCCATCACGCCGCCGGCGTCGTACAGCGGCATGAGCGTGGCGGTCCAATAGAGCAGATACGGATCGCCGCCGGGCAAAGCCAGGCCGGACAGATCCAGACGGTCCTCGGAAATGATGAAGCTCAGGCAGAACCGGTCGGCTTCGCGGCCTGGCTCCGGACGCAGCCCGAATAGCTGCAGCAACCCAGCGACGATCAGACGCGTGATCCAGAGCGTGCCAGGGCGGCAGATCAGGAACAGGTCGATGTCGCTGGCCTCGTCGGCGTTGGAAAAAGCCAGGCTGTTGCAGACGGCGACGAGCCGGATCGACGGCAGCAGCCGCGTCCAACGGGCGAACCGGACGGCCAGGCGATATTTGCTTTCCGCCAGCCGATAGCGCCGCTGCCGGCTGGGGACGATCTCTTCCCGGCCGGCCAAAAAATAATATCCGCTGGCTTCGCCGACCGGCGCGCCGGCCAAAACCTCGCGGATGTCGTCGAGCTCCGGTGCCGCGACCGGACCGCCGAAGCGCCAGCGCCGCAGTTCGAGCAGCGTCAGCGGATAGTCGAACAGGTCGAAATAAGCCAGCGCGGCCAAGAGCGAAACGCGAAGTTGTGCCTGGTCAGCGGTATCCGCGATCATAATCTTTCCTAAATATAATCTAAAAAGCGGGTCTCGGCGAGCGCGGGAAAACGTAGCGGCGTGAAAACGCGGCGGCGCGAAGCAACGAAGCTTGCGCCGGCCGCGGCTTGGCGCCACCTGAACTGGCGCAAAAAAAAATGACCGGGCCAGAACCCGGTCAAGACGCTTCAGATGAACTGCCGGTCGACGATGTTGTCGGGATGTTCGCGATTGAACAGGGTCTCGCTGTCCTGCAGCAGGCAGACGTCCCGGATGCCGGCGGCCTCCATCAGCTTCCAGCAAGGTTCGCAGCACCACCAGTGGCCCCACAGGTACAGGTCCGCGCCGCGCGGATCATGTCCGTGGCTGTGCGCGCTCTGGAGAGCTTTCGCTTCGCCATGATTCCGGGGGTGGCAGCCGTCGCACAGCTCGTAGCCTTCGCCGCTGCGGCACTTCAACTCCACCCGGCGGCAGCCATGGAGATCATGGTAATCGCTGCCGTTGGCGCCGATGCCGATGATCCGGCTGCCTTTGACGAGAACCGCGGCGTTCGGCATGACCCGGTCCAGCGAATGCCGCTGGGCGTACACTTTGGCCAGGGCCATGAACAACCGATCCGGACCGACGTAGCAGATGGAGCGGCCTTCGGGCAGATAAGGATAAATGATTCCCGGCATGCGGAACTCCTGGTTTGGAGGAAAAGAACCGCGGTGATCTAAACACGCCGCTCTCGCCGCGTCAATCGCGCGCGGGCTAAAAAAATGACGCCTCTGCCGAGAGAGGCGTCGTGAGCGATCCGTGAGCCGGATCAGGGCTCAAGGCGCGTGGCCAGGAAGCGATGGTAAGACGACCAACCGCTCGCAAAACCCTTGGACCGCGCCAGAATGAAGTACAGGTCGTACGTCCGCCGATAGGGCCGATCCCAGAGGCTGAGATTGAAGACCAGATCCTGGTCGCGATAAGTCGCGCCCAGAGCGGTGATGTCGCATTGCCGCCGGAGACGATGCGGATGCTGGGCCAAAAAGGACAGGAACTCGTGGGCGTCGGCCGGCCGGTAACCGCGCTGGGCCAAATCGGCCAGAGCCTGGTCGGTTTCCGGGAACCAGAGGGAGCCATCAAGTCCCAGGATTTCGAAGTCGCGGACGTAAGGCGTGACGTGGCAGACCGGATAGATCTCGGACCACGGCCGTGCGAACGGCTCATGGCTGTAAATCTTGATCCCGTCAAAACCGGCTTGACGGACGAGATCGTCGATGGGCACGTTCGGATCGACGTAGACGCGGAAAGATTCCGGGCCCGTCAATTTCCAACGCCGCCGCGCTTCCCAATTCGGGAACAACTTCGGGAAAAGATCCATGACCGTCTCCTTTGACGCTGCGGCCGCCATGGCCGTGACCGAAACTTAATCCGCCGAGACGCGAGTGTCAAGACGGAGCGAGGCGGATCGCGACGGCCTGACGGAACAAAAAAAACGCCCCGTTGAGAGGGGCGTAGCGAGCGACCCGTAAGCCGGATCAAGGATCAAGGCGCGTGGCGAGGAAACGGTGGTGGCTCAACCAATAACTGCGCAGGCTGCGACTCCTCAGAAGCAGATAGACGAGCCGGTACTCGCGTTCGTTCGGCCGATCAAAGACCTCAAGGACGTAAACTCGATCTTCTTCCTGGTACACGGCACCCAAGGGGATGATGTCGTGCTGACGCCGCTGCCGATGCGGATACTGGGCCAAAAAGGACAGGAACTCGCGAGCGTCAGCCGGCCGATAACCGCGTGCGGCGAGGACGGCCAAGGCTTCGTCTAAGTCGAGTCTTTGATGATCCCCACAGAGCTGCAGGAGTTCGAAGCGGCGGACGTAAGGCTTGCCGCCTTTGGCCGGATAGATCTCGGGCCACGGACGTTTGAGGCTGTCGAATCCAGTGAGACCGCTCACGCGATCAAATCCGGCCCAATGGACCAGTTCTTTGAAAGACATCCGCGGGTCGACACAGACGTCGAAATGATCCGGAAGAGGCAGCTTCCAACGCCGCAACGACTCAAGCTCGGGGAATAGCTTTGGGAAAAGATCCATGACCGTCTCCTTTGACGCTGCGGCCACTATGGCCGTGGCTGCAACTTAATCCGCACGTAGGCAAGAGTCAAGTTGGTTCGAAGCGGATCTTCAACGCTCTGAATATCCCGAGCTGACGCTCGGGATCGAACTGAAATGGCGAACAAAAACCGCCGAGCTGGGCTCGGCGGCTGTCGGCTGATAATTGTCTACGACCTGACCGATTGACTCGCGCTCGGCACGGCCGCTTCGGCACCGCGCAAGGCCACAGCTTCGGCCGCCTCGACGGCAATGAACTCGTCCTTGACCACCATCTTCTCATCGTCGAGCGAAATGACCTGGGTGGGATGGACCAGCAGTTCCTGCGGCAGCAGCGCCGAGAGCGAACGTGACTTGGCGACGACGTACTGCGCCACAGTGTGGCTCTCCGAATCAATGACCAGCGCTTTCAGTTTGCCGATCCGGCTCCCGTCCCGGGAAAAGACCGGCAGGCCGCGCAGCTCGTTATCACGGAGTCTCATAAGCGTTTCAGGGTCAGATCTTTTCCGCGACCGCGGCCGGCGGCTTGGGCCGCAGGGCGTAGTATTGCTGAACGATGGTGAGCGCGGTCATGACGAACCAGTACAATGAGAGGCCGCCCGGAAGTTTCCAGCTGATGAAGACCGTGAGCAGCGGCATCATGTACAGCATCTGTTTGTTCATCATGGAGAGCATCTCCTCGTCCTTGGCGCCCGGAACGCTCTTCGGCGGCTGCTTGGTGATCATCATCTTCGCCTGAAAGTAGGTGGCGATGCCGGCCGCCACGGCGAGATACGGATTCGCGACGGAAAGATCCACCACGCCGAAGATGAACGGCTCGATCTTGCCGGGATTCGCGACGAAACCGTACAAGGCTTCGAAACCGCTGGACTGCAGGCCGCGGCCCAGCGACTGGTACAAGGCGATGAAGACCGGCAGCTGCACCAGGGTCGGCAAGCAGGACGACATCGGATTGACCTTCTCCTTGGAATACAGCGCCATGAGCTCCTTGGCGAGCTTGTCCTTGTCGTTGGCGTATTCCTTCTTCAGAGCCTCCATCTTCGGCTGGATGTTATTCAGCGCTTTCTGCGAACGCAGCGCTTTCTGGGACAGCGGCCACAACGCAGCTTTGATGACGATCGTGAGCAGGATGATGGCGATGCCGATGTCAGAACCGGGGATGATGTCGTACAGGAAGATCAGCAGGTTGAAGATCGGCCGATAGAAGACTTCGTGGAAAATTTCACTCATAGTTCGGCGGTCAGGGTCGGCCGGCGGCGCCGGCGAACCGCGAAACCGCGGTCAATCCGTGGGTTAGGCCGCCTCCTCGGCCGCTTCGGAATCGTCAGCGGTCTTTTCAGCCTCGACTGCTGGTTCGGCGGCTTCGGTCTCGGCCGCTGGTGCCTCGGTCGCGATGACCTGCCCCTCGACCTCGGCCAGCGAACGGATGTTGATCTTCCAACCGGTCAGTTTCGAAGCCAGACGCACGTTCTGGCCGCCCTTGCCGATGGCGAGCGAGAGCTGGTCGTCGTTCACGATGACGTCGGCCGCGCGGAAATCCTCGTCGAGCGCGATCTCCACGACCTTGGCCGGCGACAGGGCGTTGGTGATGAACTTCACCGCGTCCTCGTCATACTGGATGATGTCGATCTTCTCGCCGCCCAGCTCGCCGATGATGGTCTGGATGCGCGTGCCGCGCTGGCCGATGCAGGAGCCGATCGGATCGACGTTATCCTGCGTCGAAGAGACGGCGACCTTCGAGCGGGAGCCGGCCTCGCGGGCGATGTCTTTGATCTCGACCACGCCGGCCGCGACCTCGGGGATCTCGACCGTGAAGAGTTTGCGGATGATCTCCGGATGGGCGCGGGACACGACGACCTCGGGGCCGCGGGAAGTCAGGCGAACGTCGGTGATGAGCACTTTGATGCGATCGCCGGGAGCGTAGCGCTCGGTCGGGATCTGTTCCTCGGGCGGCATGACGGCCGTCGAGCGGCCGATGTCGATGAACACGATCCGGCCCTCGCGGCGCTGGACCGAAGCGGTGATGAGTTCGTTCTGCTTGTCCTTGAATTCGTTAAATAGCTTGGAGCGCTCGGCCTCGCGGAGCTTCTGGGTGATGACCTGCTTGGCGGTCTGCGCGGCCATGCGGCCGAACGCGGCCGGCACGTCGAGCTGGGTGCGGATCTCCTCGCCGATCTCCGCGCCTTTCTTCAGGGTCTTGCGGGCCTCGGTGATCATGATCTCAGTCTTCGGGTTGAAACGCTTGACCTCTTCCTCGCTGGACGCGAGTTCGGTTCCCGGCGCGGCCGACTCGACCGGAGCGGCAGCGCCAGGACGCCGCTTCTCCCTCGCGGGCTCTTCCTCGGCCTCGGTCTCTTCGGGCAATTCCTGATCCTCGACCACGGTCTTGACGTCGAACACGTCAAAACTGCCGGACTCAGGATCGAACTTGACCTTGAGGTTCTGGTCCTTCTCGCCGAAATCTTTGCGGTACGCGGCGGCCAAAGCGGCCTCGATGGTCTCGATGACCGAATCCGCGGAAATATTCTTCTCGTCGCTGATCTGCTTGATGGCCTGCATTATCGGTGACGGCATAGTGCTGGTGGCGGCGCGTCCGACTACTGTCGTCCGGGCCGGTATGAATATTTTAGCTCAACTGAGCTGATTTTTTACTTATATAAAATGACTAGTTCTAGGATTAGAACTAGTCTTATGGGGAGAATACATGATTTGAGCCGGTTTGGCAAGGCTGAGAGTGACAAAGTCATGGGGAGACGGAGATGCGAAGATACGGAGTGCGGGAGAGACGAAGAGACGGAGTCAGGGAGTTTAAGAGTGCAGGAGTGCTGAAGTGCTGGAGAGACGGACAATAAAAATGCGGCCCGGGATCCCGGGCCGCGCGACGATCAAGATGGCTCCGGTCTCAAATGCGCCGGAAGATCTTCCAGACCTCGACCACGTCAGGGCCGAACATCAGCGACGGCGTGTGCATTTCCAGGCGGCTTTCTTCGATGCCGGCCAGAGGATGTTCGCCGAGCCGATCAATGGTCTGATAGCTCACGATATTGCCCGCCTCGTCGACGGTCTCCTGATCGCGCCGCGATTCGTAGTAGAATCCGCCGACGAGACCGCAGGTCAGTTCCGGAAAATTCCGGAACAGCTCGCCGTAGATCCGGTAGCGTTCGACGACCGGCAGGCAAGCCTCGATGGAGAACAGGCTGACGAAAGCCTGGGGCGGGAACGGCAGCTGCGACCGCAAGAAAGCGGGGTCGGCGTAGTCGCCGCTGATGACGCGCCCGGGATGCCCGGGGTCGTGGCGGTCCACGCCGACGTATTCGCGAAAGGCTCCGTGCCGGAAATATTCGCCGAGCCCGCAGCCGAGATCAACGACAGCGGCCTGCTTCGCGTTGCAACGGCCGTCGAAGATCCGGAAAACCCAGCCATGATTCTCGCGGACGGTCGGCTCGGCCAGATATTGCGCGTAAGCCTCGAAAAACTTCTGATCGTAAGCCATGCTCGCCTCCGAAGCGGTTTGAGAAAAGAACAGCTGGCGACAACTTATCCATTCCGGGATCGGGTGTCAATCAGTGGGTGGAGAGAGTGCAGGAGTGCAGGAGTGCGGGAGAGACGGAGATGCGGAGAGACGGAGTCAGGAAGAGACGGAGTCAGGGAGTGATGAAGCACTCCAGCACTCCAGCACTCCAGCACTCCTGCACTCCCGCACTCCCGCACTCCTGCACTCCTGCACTCTCAATAAAAAGAGACGAAGCGATGCTTCGTCTCGCGGAGATACCGTTATTTCCGAGGCTGATCCTGGCCAGCAGCCTGGCGCGTCTGGTACAGCGGTGCGAAGAACCGGATCTGACGCTCTAAATGGTTGACTGCCATGACCGGATGCGAGCGGAGCAGTTCGCGCTCCTCTTTCAGGAAAACTGCCGCTTCTTCCGGGGTCACGAGGCCGCCGGTCGCTTCTCGGCTGAGCCAGAGCGCGAGGATCACGATATCCTCATCCTCGAGGCCGGCGATATGCCTGGCCAGATGGCCGCGCAGAACTTCGAGATCATCGAGCGTCTGACTGAGCTCGTGCTGCAGCCGGCGATCCGCGGCGGAGTTTCTGTCGACCAGGTTCTCAAGCTGCTCCCGCAACCGGTTCTTGCGGCCGCGGCAGGCGTAGAACGCCATGGCGACCATCTGATAGACCGCGATACACTCCTGCTCGCGCCGGAAGACAGGATCGCGCTGCATACGCCACCACCGGGGCAGCGACCGGAACCAGGCCGCGAGGCCCTTGAAGGCCGCGACGTTATTCTTCCAGCACAGCATCGTGATCACGATGAACGCCGCGACCGACAAAAAAATGACCCGACCCAGATCGAACATGGTCTGTCCGTCCATGATGTTCTCCTTGGAAAAAGGCTGATCGCCTTGGCAAAGAACTGGCCAGACCTTAGCAACCGACTGTGGCCGCGTCAATCCGCCTCTTCGACGGCGCGGCGAATGTGCCGCAGAGCCGCCCTGCCGCCGCGGACCGGCGGACCGATCGCGATGATGTCAATGCGAAAACCGGCGCGACTCAATCCGCGAGACCGCAAATAACCGTGAGCCGCCCGCCGCAACCGCTCCCGCTTGCCGGCCGTGACCGCCTCCTCGGGATATCCGAACTCGCGACCACGTCTGGTCTTGACCTCGACAAAAACGACCTCGCTGCCTTCCATGGCCACGAGGTCGAGTTCTTCTGAATTCATGCCGCCGCCGCGCCAGTTGCGAGCCAGGATGCGGTAACCGGACGCTTCCAGATAATCAGCAGCCAAAGCCTCGCCGTTCCAACCGAGAGCCGAGCGGGCGCTCGCGGGATCAGCGATTCGCTCCGGGAAGATATTTAGCCAGGCGTTTCTTTTCATCGAGTTCGGTCCGCAGGCGGGGATAATCGCGGGCGACGTAGATGACGACCCGGACGAGCCAGACCAACAGGACCGTGAAAGTGAGCAGGAACCAGAACCGCATGCCGAACAGCGGCACCTGCTCGTAGGCGCAGAACAGCGACGCGAGCCCCAGGAAGCCGGTCCAGAACAGCAGGCTGGCGAACCGGTTAAAAACGCCGGCTTTAAGCGCGTGGTCGCGCTTCAGACTCCGGGCGATGATCGCCAAAATAGCCGCAACCACCAGGAACCAGAGGAAAAATATCAAAATACCGCCGACCAGCGACGGACCCAGCGGGACCGGGTTGGGATTCAGCCAATAGCGATAATCGAGGAACGGAGCGAAACCCTTGATGAAGTTCATAGGCTTATGATGAGCGACGAGTTGGCATTCTAACAGGCGACCAAAAAAAAGCAAGTGAGCGGCGGAGTTGGGGAGGATGGGAGAGACGGAGAGACGGAGTCAGGAAGAGACGGAGTCAGGGAGTGATGAAGCACTCCAGCACTCCAGCACTCCAGCACTCCAGCACTCCGCCACGTCGTTTGCGAACGACGTGGCTCCAGCACTTCCCTACTCCCAACAAAAAACCGGAAGCGCGGCGCTTCCGGCTCACTGATCCGATCGACTCACGGCTTGGTGAAAAGCAGGCCGTAATGATAACGACCCGGCTCGAACGCCTTCAAAAACACCAAGCCGGCGGCTTCCGCCAATTTTCGGGCTTCCTCGGCGCTGATGCGGGAGGCTTGATCAGGACCGAACGCCGGCCCCGTCGGTTTCCAATCGATCACGACGAACTTGCCGCCCGAGCGCACGGTCCGGACACACTCGCTCATCATCGCCTCCCGATGGCGCGACATGAAAAGATTATTGATGAGCAGACCGATGTCCAATTCGCCGTCAGGAATACTGACGCCCTTGGGCCTTTCCAGATCGCCCCAGATCGTCTCGACGTTATTGGCCGTCTCCAGTTTGATGCGGCCCTGGATGCCGCCGAGCACGGACTTCAGGATGTCGACCGCGTAAACTTTTCCCGACGGACCGACCAGACGCGAGGCCGGAAAAACATAATGGCCGATGGTGCCGCAACCGAAATCAGCGACCTTCATCCCGGCGCGCGTATCCGCTTCCTCCAGGACCTTGAAAGGATCGATGAGTTCTTTGCCCGTGGGTATGTAGGCCATAGTGATGGAGTGTTTAGGCCGGAGGCGTGAACAGGCGGCCGACGGTCCCCATGAGGAAACCGCCGATCATGCCGGTAGCAGCCAGAAAACCGATGAAAATGATGCCGAGGCCGATGAGTTTATAGAACAGGCGCGTGCCGCCGGACGTGCCCAGATGCTGCTCCGCCCATTCGATGGCGCCAAAATTATTGAGGAACCACTCGGACTTGATGACGAACAACAGGCCGACCCCGACGGCCGCCAGACCTCCCAGGACCCTTCCGATGATGGCGAACATAATTTCGAAGCGATTATTTTAGAAGACAGGCGAACCTGCGGTCTGGCCGCGATACTTATATTTTACATCCTTTGGTGGGCACGGGTGGATTCGAACCACCGACCTCCTCGGTGTAAGCGAGGCGCTCTAACCAGCTGAGCCACATGCCCGTCTGGCCCACCGGAGGATGTAAACAATGAGGCGATGCGGCCCGCTCTGACCAGCTGCCCGCCACCCACAACTCCGCAGGAGCGGAGGGTGGAGCTAATCGTCCGGATACGCGAGCCCTCTCATCCTGGTCATTATTATAGCCTTAATAAGCGACGCGAGCAATTAATATGAAGTGTGGGAGAGACGGAGTGCAGGAGTGCTGAAGTGCAGGAGTGCGGGAGAGATGAAAGATTGGAGCAATAAACCGAGCTGAGCTCGGTAAATACAAAAACCAGCCGGTGTTGTCCGGCTGATTCTCACCACTGAACTCGGCTCTGGAGTTTCGGTGGGCCAGCTCAGCTAGCCACACCTCGCTCTGGTCGCTCGGTTGTTTCATCAGAGAATGCGAAGCTGAGCTTCGCCATCATCTTTTGGAACCGAGCTGAGCTCGGTGGTGCGGACGGAGGGATTTGAACCCTCACGAGGTTGCCCCCGCCAGCCCCTCAAGCTGGTGCGTCTGCCAGTTCCGCCACGTCCGCGTAGCTGATAAAATAGCCGACTCCGCCAAAAAAAGCAAGCGTCAGGATGCCGAAGCCGCGAAATCACCGACTTCCCACTACTCCCTGACTCCATCTCTCCCCAACTCCGTCTCTCCCACCCCCTTCACGCCGCGAACAACCGCTCCTTGCCCGTAACGACCTTCAGCCTGGACGGAGCGATCTCGATCAAGGCTTCGCGATATTCGGTCTTGCGGCCGTCGACCACGACAGTGAACGGTTCGTCGCTCGAGACCTTCAGCCGGCGGAGCGGTATCAGTCCGGCTTCCTCGTTCTTGCCGCGACCGCCCAAAAATCCGCCGGACCGCTTCGGGATCATGAGCATATCCAGACGCCCATCCTGAGGATCGCCGGGATGCCTGAGAGCGGCCGGACCGCGCAGGGCGAGTTCGGCGCTGCGGATATTGCTCACCACGATCTCACACTCGGAATCGACCGAGGAGATCCGGTAATCGCCCTCGCCCTCGACGGTATAACGTCCCGGAGGTATGACCACCTGCCACAAAAAATACTGGCCATTGATCTTGCCCAGGTCGATCTTCTGGATGACGCGACGCGACAAAACCTCGCAAGCCTCGGCGCCCGGCGGAATGCCGAGCGACTTGGCGATGGAATTCGGCTGGCCGATGGGAATGAGTCCCAAAGTGACGTCGGCGTCGCCAAGACCGGCCACGACCTGCGAGACGGTCTCGTCGTTGCCGACGGCGACGATCGTCTTGGCGCCGCGGCGCGTCTCATCGCGAACAAGGCCGCGCGCATTGGTGAACGGCGTCAGCCGGCCGATCTTGCCGGTGATGCCGAGATCGGTCAGAGCGATCTCCACGGCCGCCATGACGCGCTCGTATTTCCGGTCGCTGATGAAGCTGTCGTAAATATAGAAATACATGTTGGACGGGACTAACCCGCGCGTCCATCATAATCATAAGCGGCGGGACTGTCGAGCGCACGGACCACGCCTATTGGGAGAGTGCAGGAGTGCTGGAGTGCGGGAGTACGGGAGAGACGGAGTCAGGGAGTCAGTATCTTAACTTCGTATCTTCAGCACTCCAGTACTTCAAGAGTATAGTAAAAAACCACCGGCTGTCGCCGGTGGCTTTCAGTTTGCGGGTTATGCCCGCCATTCGTCTGGCGGTTAGATGGCCGGCAGCTTCACTTTTTCTTCCGGCTTCTCGGCCAGCTTGAACTGCGGCTTGGCCTGGTTCTCATTCTTGCCGGTCTCTTGGCCCATGGCCACGCGGCCGTTGACCTGCGCGCCAGCCGCGACGGTCAGGACCTTGGCGCGGACGTCGCCATAGATGTGGGCCGTGGCTTCGAGTTCCAGTTTCTCGGCCACCACGATGTTGCCGCGGACTTCGCCCGCGACCGTGGCGCTCGCCGCGGACACATCAGCGTTGATGCGGGCCCGCTCGCCGACGCGGAGATTCTTCTCGGTCTTCAGGCTCCCCTCGACGACGCCTTCGATGAGCACATTGCCCTGGCTCACGAATTCGCCCTCGACTTTGACGGAGGCGGCTATCACTGTTTCGGCTTCGTTGCCGATATCGCGGTTCGCCATAGGTTTGGCTTGAAACATATTATGACGGCGGCGGCGCCAAGAAAGGCTGACGCCCCGGCCCGACGGTCCGTACGCAGATTAATAAAACACCCCGCGATTATACCATTGGTCCGCGGAGTGTAAATAGCCGCTCAACTGAAAGCCAGTCGGCCTACAGTTCAAAAGGCAGCGTGAAACCGAAAGTCGAACCCAAACCCTTGCCCGGCGATTCGACTAGGATCTCGCCGCCGTGGGCCTGGATGATATTTTTGACGATGAAGAGCCCGATGCCGGAGCCGTCTTTGTTGACCTTGATACCGCTCGTGCCACGCTGGAACATCTCGAACAAACCGCGCTTGTCCGCGTCACTGAGTCCGGCCCCGCTGTCCTTGACGCGCACTTCGATGTGTTTGCTGGTAGCCGCAGCCGAAATCGTGATCCCGCCGGTCACGGTATATTTGACCGCGTTATCGATCAGGTTCATGAGCACATGGTAGATCTTGCCGCCGTCACAAACGATCATCGGCAGCGTCAATGGGACATCGACTTCCAGCATCAATTTCTTGGTGCCAGCGAGCGGCTTGATGCTGCTCACCGCCCGTTCGATGACCTCGCGCAGATTGGTTTCAGAACGGTAAAGTTCGAACTTGCCCAGTTCGATCTTCGTGGCGTCCAGGAACGTTTCAATGGTCTCAAGCAGCTGGTTCGCCGCGACCAAATTACTGACGATGATCGGACGCTGTGCCGCGGTGAGCTCGCCGAAATCGCCGCGGTTCAGCATATCCAGATAACCGCGGATGCCGGCGAGCGGCGCGCGGAACTGATGCGAGGCGATGGACACGAACCTGGTCTTGGAGCGATCCGCTTCGATGAGTTTGGCGTTCATCGCCGTCACCTGCTCGTTCAGGATCTGCAATTCGCGAACGTGGCGGATCTCCCGCATGATGGTCCGACTGGTCACGATCCCGTAAAAGATGAGCACGATCAGGGTCACCAGCCGCAGGGAAAAATCAACCGTTGACCGAGCCACCGCGATGTCGGCGATGACCACGAACAGCGCCACGATGACGAAGACCTCGATGCTCACGAGCCGCAGATCGACGAACAGGCGGTGGCGGATGATGCTGAGCGCGATGATGAATACGCCGATCATGAGCGCGACATTGCCGACCCAGAACGACTCGGCCAGCGTCGTCAGTTCGGAACCATACATCGCGACGAAAACGATATTGAAAGAGACGATGGTCCCGGCGACAATCGAAAGCAAATGCTTACGATCAAGTTCGGGCTGGCGGCGGCTGGCGGCGCCCAACAAAACGAGTCCCGCGATGGTCAAGATAACGAAATGAATCGCGAAGAATATCCGACCTGGACCGAAAACCGGCAAGCTCCAAGATTCGCCGGCGGACCGGACCAGGAACGGCGTATTGTAAGCGATCCAAAAAAGAACGGCGTTGGGCAAAAACAGCAGAAACTGTTTCCAGCCGCGGGGAATATCTTGCCGGACGTAGGAGTAAGCGAAGAAAAAATACAGCACCGGCAACAACGAACCGACAAAAAACAAAGTCCGGATCCAGAACAACACCTGATTCGGCTCGACGGACATGCGCCACAACACCAGGGAAAAGCTCCAGAACGACACAGCGATGAGCAACGAGCTCAGCGTCACGTTCCGAAAGTCGCCGCGCCGATCAAAATAGACCCACATGCCCAGACCGAAAGCCAGAGTCGCGGTCAGGATGGCGTTGTGTGTCAGAAAATAGGTCAGGAAACTCATGGCCGCGTTTTATGTTCCAGACAAATCATTGTCTGCTCCGTTGCAGACGCCGGATGCGACTGTCGGCAGCCGGACGGCAAAGATCGTGCCCTCGCCAGGAGCGGTCCGGTCCACCCAGATGTCGCCGCCCATGCCATGCAGGAACTTGGCGCAGATGAAAAGTCCGAGCCCCATGCTCATGCCCGACTGACGGATCGAGTTGGTCTGAGCCGGACGGAAAAACTTTTCGAACAGATGCTCCAAATCCTGGGGATTCATGCCGATGCCGGTATCCTCGATCCGAAGGACGGCGAAACCTTCGCCGCGATCAGGCTCCAGACTCACCTCGACATGGCCTTTCTGAGTATATTTGAGGGAGTTATCGATCAGGTTGACGATGATCTCGTGCAGCTTGTCCGGATCCGCAAAAACCTTGACCTTGCCGTCCGCAGACTGGCGGAAACGCAAATCCAAACCCTTATTCTTAGCCTCCAAGGAGAGCTCTTTGACAGCGTGATCAATGATCTCGACCGCGTCGACATCCTGGCAGAAGTAGGCCAGATTATCCCGCTCGATGCGCGTGACGTTGAGCAGATTATTGATCAGGTGGATCAGGCGCTCGTTCATCTCATAGAGCTGGTCGATCTTGTCCTGCACGGCGCCGCCGACCGCGCCGTAAGCGCCGTCTTTCATGAGCGACAGATAGCCTTTGATGACCGAGACCGGCGTCCGCAGCTGGTGCGAGGCGATCGAGATGAATTCGGACTTGGCTTCGGAGAGTTCGCTGAGGTGTTTGTTGGATTTCTCGAGTTCGACGGTCATCACTGACAGCAGTTCGTGGCGATGAACTTCGGCCACCACCGATTTGATGAGTAAAACGCCGAAAATTACCGAGATTACGAAGAGGACGCTCTGAAAAATAAAGTCCGAATCCGATGAGGCGATGAAAAGCCGTGAAAAATTCAACAGGACAAAAACGACCGTGAAGAACTCCGCCGCGATGACTTTGGTGTGGTCCACGCCATGTTTCACGACGGCATAAGAGGCCAAGATCACGAAGAGGGCGGAAGCGGCCGGTCCGATAACGCTGGCTTGGGAAAAATTAAAGAAAACCGGCAGGATCAAATTAGTGACCAGGCCCGATGACACCATCAGCGCGACGCCGATATAGATCAATACGATCTGTCTTTTGATGAGCGCGTCCTGACTCTTGCGGTAAGTCACCATCAAACGACGAGATGCCCAACCGAAACAAGCGACCATGTAACTCAGAAGAACCAAATACATCGGACCGGGCTGAAAATCGGTGCCCCAGGGCTTTAATTCAATAGAAAGGACATTTAATCTGGTGGGTACGAAAGGCAACATCAATATCACCGGCAATATATACAGTAACGCTCTGCGCAAACTCAGTTCTTTTGTTAAATTCGGAAAATAATACGTGAAGAGAAGAAAAAAGAACGAGAAAAAAAATGGTCCAATAAAGGCCAGTTGAGCCCAAAGAAGCGTGTCGGATGGCTTGCGCACTACGTCAGCCATCGAGGATGAAAAAACCCAGAAACTGACACTGACTGTTAGCAAAAAGAATGTCTGATTCAGCTCGTGTTGCCTATGCCGCCAAAAAATTATAACACCAAGAGCCAACACAAAGATCGATAACATGAAATTTATTGCCTGCGTAGGAGACAATAAAGTAGGTATCGCTTGTCCTATTGATGGTAACATGTTAGGGTTGCGTTGATTTAGACGTTCTTTGACTTCGCTAGGAGGCCGAACATGAGCAAAATGACCTGTGAAATGCTTTTTTCGATCACGGATGTGTCGCTCCAGCAGGAGTTATGGCGCGTCTATCTAGCCGCGTTCCAACCCAGCTCGGAACTTTGCATTCAAGAACAACTCTGTTACTCCGAGGAAAGCTTTCGCAGCGCCTTGACGGACCCGGATTACGTCAAATTCGTCGCCAAGGAAGATGGCCACGCCATCGGTCTGCACATGGGCACGAACAATTTGGAAAAAGCACGGGTCGCTTATGTCAACCCACGAAAACTGGAAGCGCAATTTCCTGAATTCGTGGGAAGAATCTACTACTTCACGATATTCGCGATCGAACCAAGCCGACAAGGTTCAGAGTGTGCCTCGCTTATCGTGACCAACGTAGGCCTCTTTATCGAGCAACATGACGCGATCGTGGCTTTCGATTACGCCTCGGAAAAGAACTCCCGACTGCCGCAGTTGATCATTCACGTGTTGGAGGTGGCGCATAGTCACAACCTCATCGCCTCGGATACTTTCACGGGTACACCGCTTGGCGGACAGTGCTACTACGCCATCCGTGTATCAAAATCGAAGAAATGAACTTATACGGAGACATCCTCGTCTCCGTATTTAATTATAGCATAATATCGACCCTCAAGCTACGTCTCTCGGGCTTAAATATGATTAGTGGCATAACAAAAAAGAGCGGAAGTCCCGCTCTCTGTTCGCTTATTCGCCGCAGATGATGATCCGCGGGAAAGAAAAGCCGTTATACGTCTTGTAGGAGTTGGTGTACGCTCCGGCCGTGTGAAAGATCACGCGGTCGCCGACTTCAAGGCGCGGCAGGCTGATATCCTTGGCGATGACATCAACGCTATCGCACGATGGCCCGACCAGCGTCACCGTTTCCGTCTTATCCGACGAGGCGGCGCCCAGACGCTCCAGGCGATACCAAAAAGCCTCGTAGGTTTCCATCAGACCGTTGAAGATGCCGACGTCGAGAAAGACAATGGTCTTCCCGTTGCGCTCGGCTCGGCCGATGACCGTGGTCAGAAGCGTGCCAGCATTCGCCACGAGAAAGCGTCCAGGCTCGATGATCAGCCGTTCCAATCCCGGCAGAAGCTCCTTCGCCATTTGGGCGACGACTGGTCCGATCTCGCTGACAGCCGGTTCTGTGCCGTCATACGCGGCCGGCAGGCCGCCGCCGATATCGAGCAGTCGCAGCTTCAGACCGCGTTGCTGCGCCTCGCGCCACACGTCGCGGCATCTGAGCAAGGCCGACCGCCAGTTGTCGATCCGCACGCATTGCGACCCGACATGGAAAGTCAGGCCCACCGGATCAAGACCGGCGGCCGCGGCAGCCGCGAGCAGGTCAGGGGCTTTTTCCGGCGACGCTCCGAACTTGCCGGAGAGCGGCCAGCCGCTGCCATGATTATCGACTTCCAGCCTCAGGTAGACCTGCGCGCCAGGCGCCAAAGCGCTGAGCTTGCGGATCTCGTCTTCCGAATCGAACGCGAACAGATCAACTCCCGCGCGGCGGGCAGCCGCCAATTGCTGCGGGATCTTGACCGGATTCGAAAAAGCGATCTTTTCCGGACCGACTCCCAGCGACAGCACGCGGCGGATCTCTCCCAACGATGCCACGTCGAAACCGGAGCCCAGGCGGGCGAGAGTCCGCAGCACGCGGACGTCATCATTGGCCTTGACCGAGAAAAACACTTCGAAAGACGAGCCGAAAGACCGGCGCAGCGCCTCGTAATTGCGGACGATCGCATCCAGATCCAGGAACAACGCCGGCGTCCGGCGTCGCTTGTCCGTCAGACGGTCCGCGAACGCGACTTCTCTGCGGCTTGTCCTCTTTTTTCTTGTGGTCATGACACCCTCCAAATTTGGAAAAGAACAGGCTCCGCAATCTGCAGAGTAGGTCAACGTAACCCACTCGCTTTAAGCTGTCAATTAAGATGATTTCCCGCGCTTTTCATCTTCCGCCGCGCCTTGATGATCAATAATGCAGCCATTTTCAATGGTCCGGCGCGCGGCCCCGCTGACCGATGAATCGGGAGCTAAAACAAGCCTGATTATTCGGATGACGCGGCAAGGAGCCGGCAGACCGCCGCCGACCGGATCGCTGTAATTGAAGCCTTTTAAAAGATAATAAAACCCCCTCGGACCGAGGGGGGGGGTAAGGTCGGGATGCGGATCAGTCGCATCACCCGCATTCGGAGAGCCAATCGTCGAGCGTCATCTGCCGCAGGCGTCTGAGGCCGTCGCGCGGCCAGGCGTTTCCGGCCAACCGCAGATACGGCGCGGCCACGAGAGCGCAGCCGACCTCGCCGGCAGCGACATCGATATCGGCGCAGGCCACGTAAATGCTGGCGCAGCGCAAACCTTGGTTCGCGGCGACCGCAAGCACGCTCGCGGCCATCGAACCAGTGATCTGACCGCGCTGGGCGGCGAGATCGCCGCCGCAGGCGAAAGAGCCGACATCCTCCATGAAGATGCAGGCCGACCAGGCCCGATCCTCGACGATGCCGAGGCCGAAAGCGGCGAAACACCGAGCCGGACCAGCGATGGTCGTAGACTTGTAGGCCGCGGGGCACAGGGAGCCGGGCAGGATCCGGAATCTCGAATCCGTGGCCGTACCGAGCAGGGCTTTCGAAGCCTCGATGAGCGGCGCGGCGTCGTAGACCGGCACCAGATGCCCGGAAGCGTCAGGCTGGTCCAGAAGCTTGCGATCGAGATCGGCAACACGGGCCAGATCGTAGCCCCAGATGAGGCCGCCCGGACCACAAAAGGACGAGACCTGGATGAGGTTGGTCTGACCAAGATAGGCCGCAGCTGTCTCCGCCATGTCAAAAGCGTGAATGCCGTCGAGCAGCTTCGAACCGTCGTGGCCGAAACGCTGCGGCACCTTGGCGGCGGCAGCGTTCACCGCGACAATGTAGCGGCTGGGATCAAGCGCGCCTTCGCAGAAATCCGCGAGCGAGCTCTTGAGATCGGCAGTATGCGCTCTGATGCTTCTCATGGTGACCTCCGTCTTGTGAAAGATCGCCCACAACAAAAACGCGGGGTGTCATAATTTATCCCGCGTCCGGACTACTGTCAATCAATATTTTTCAGATCCTACATCTCGCGCGGCGCCTTGATGCCCAGGATCCGCAAACCATTCTCGATCGTCAGACACGCGGCCTCGATGACGAGCAGGCGATGCTCGCGCTCGGCCGCGGACGCAGCCGCGATCACCGGCACGTCGCGGTAGTAATCATTGGCCGCCTGGGCCAGGTCGAACAAGTATTGCGCGAGGATGGACGGTTTGAAAGCCGCGGCAGCGCCAGCGACGATCTCCGGATACTCGGCGATCCGCGCAACGAGTGCGTTCTCATTCTCCTCAGCGGCGCCAAACTTCGTCGCGGCCGGCACGCCCCCTTTGTCCCCCGCAGCTTTAGCGTAGGGGGAAGCCTTGGCGATGATCGACGAGAGCCGGGCGTGCGCGTACTGGATGTACGGCCCAGTGAAACCATCGAACGCGAGCGCAGCCTCGATGTCGAAAACGATCGGCTTGTCCGGATCCTGTTTCAACATGCCGAATTTCATCGCCCCTTCGGCCACGAGCCAAGCCGTCTCTTTGATCCTGCTTTCAGACCAGTCCGGCTGTTTCTGGCGCGTCTCCCCAGCGACCCGACTCGCGAGTTCATCGCGAAAATCTTCGTAAGCAATGATGTTGCCTTTGCGCGACGACATCGCCCCCTCTTTCAGGGTCACGAACTCATACGCCAGATGCGTGGTCTTCAATTTATCGAAACCCATGAGTTCCAAGGTCTTGAAGAACTGTTTGAAATACAAGGATTGCCGCGAATCCACGACATGGATGCTGCGGCTGACGTTCTGATATTCGCTGAACTTCAACTGGGCAAGCGCCAATTCCTTGGTCGCATACAGCGAACTGCCGTCACCTTTGAGCGCCAGAAAAATGCCGAGGCTGTACTTCTCCAGATTCACGATGATCGCTTCCCGTTCGCCGATTTCGGCCAGTCCCTTCGCCAGAAGTTCCCGTACTAATTTCTTGCCCGGCTCCTCGACTTCGGATTCGTAGTAGGCGCGTTCGATCTCGACGCCGAGCTCGGCGAAGATCTCCTTGAACTCGACCAAGCTCCACTCCCGCGTCTCGCGCCACAGCGCGTCCCACTCGGGTTCGCGGGCTTCGAGCCGCCGCTGCACGTCGGCGATCTCCTCTTTCAGCTTCTCGTCCTCGTCAACGCGGCGCGTCGCCTCGGCATAGATCTGTCCGAGGAACTTGCCGCGATTGAGTTCCGGCGACTGCCGGTATTTTTCCATCTCGTCGGCATGGAATTTCTTCAGGCACCACAGACACTTCGCCACGTGCGAGCCGATGTCACCCATGTAACTAACGGGGATGACCTCCTGGCCGGCGGCGCGGCCCAGATTCACGACCGCGATGCCGAGACAGATGTTGCGCAGATGACCGACGTGGAATTCCTTGTGCGTGTTCGGCTGGGCGTACTCGATCATCACGCGTTCGCCGGTCGCGGCGCGCGTGCCGTATCCGTCCCGGGCCGAGAGCACCTCGCCGATGACCGCGGCGGAATACGCCGACCGGTCCAGATCGAAATTCAGGTACGGACCAAGGGCGCGGACCGCGGCGATGAAACCGCCGGTCTTGTAGCCGGAGGCCAGCTCCTGCGCCACGGCAGCCGGATTTTTCTTCAGGAGTTTGGAGGCGCCGAAACAACCGAACGCCAAGTCCCCCATCTCGGGCTTCGGCGGCCGGACCAGGTCGGTCGCGGACACAGCCAAATCAGGCGGTAATAAACCGCTCAACTGAGCGAGAATCTCTTTTTTGATCGTCTCGAGAGTAGTCATCTCAGATCTTCGGCCAAAGATTTTTCAGCACCAGTTTCACGAAATGACGTTTGCCTTTCTGGATGATGATCGCTTCCTTCTGGACGGCGATTTCAGAGTTCACATCCTTTACGACCTTGTCATCGACTTTGACGCCGCCCTGCTCGATGGCCCGACGAGCTTCGCTCTTCGATGCGACCATCATCGCCTCGATCAGCAGATCAACGAGTTTGTAAGCGCCCGCATCAACAGCCAGAACTTTGATATCATCCGGCACTTCCTTGTTCTTGAAGGTCTTGATGAAAGCCTCCTCCGCGGCCTCCGCGGCGTCAGCCGAGTGGTAGAAAGCGATGATCTCTTTGGCGAGCCGCGCCTTGGCGTCGCGCGGATTCATCTTCCCGGCGGCGCAAGCTTTTTTCATTTCAGCGACCTCTTCGAGCGGCACGTCGGTAGTCAGATTGAAATAATCCCACAGCGCGGCGTCGGGAATGGACATGGTCTTGCCGAACATCTGTTCGGGAGTCTCGGAAACGCCGATATAATTGCCGAGCGACTTGGACATCTTGTTCGTCCCGTCGATCCCGACGAGGATCGGGCCCAGGAACATGGCGTCCTGTTCCGGCTTGCCGAGCTTGCGCTGCAGATCGCGGCCGGCGAGGATGTTGAACCGCTGATCGGTGCCGCCGATCTCGACATCAGCCTCGACCATGATGGAGTCGTAGGCCTGCATCATCGGATACAAAAGTTCGTGCAGATGGATGTCCGAACCAGCGGCCAGGCGTTTGGCGAAATCGTCGCGTTCGATCATACGGGCGACGGTGAACTTAGCCGCGAGCTGGATGATGTCGTTGAAATTCAGTTTGGCGAACCACTCGCCATTGCGGCGCACTTCGACCTTGTCGAGATCGAGGATCTTGGCGGCCTGGTCGAGATAGGTCTTGGCGTTGGCTTCGATGTCAGCCTCGGAAAGCATCGGCCGGGTCTTGGACTTGCCGGTCGGATCGCCGACGCGGGTGGTGTAGTCGCCGATGATGAGCACGACCTGGTGGCCCAGTTCCTGGAATTCCCGCAGTTTCTTGAGAGCCACAGCGTGCCCGAGGTGCAGGTCCGGAGCCGTCGGATCGACGCCTAGCTTGACGCGCAACTGGCGGCCGGAAGCGAGCTTCTGGCGCAGACTGGCCTCCACGACGACTTCGGCGACGCGGCGGCGCAATAAGGATTCGATCCTGGCTTTATCGGTGATGATTTTAGCGACCATATGCGGGAAGCTTAGCGGAAAAACATATTTATTGAAAGATGCGGAGTCGGAGGAGAGGAAGTCATGGAGTTGCGGGGTGCGGAAGCCGGATCCGCTCCCTGACTCCGTCACTCCCACACTCCCTCACTCCTGCACTCTCAAACTACCCGACTCCGTCTCTCCCCAACTCCGTCTCTCCGTTTCTTCCTGGTGCCTAAACTCCAAAGAAAAAGAGCGGCTGAGCCGCTCAAAAGATTCCGTAGGCGAATGGCCGCCTAGGGCAGCTGGTAGCCCAACAAGGCGAGCCTTAGCCGGATCATGCTGGCGAATTCCGGAACGAACGCGTACACGCAGCAGAGCTGGTCGACGGACGGATTCTTGAACAGGAGCAGCGACGCGGCTTCGAAACGGAAACGTGCGTGGCACATGACGACCTGGCACAAGATGTCTGTCGGCAGCCGCTCCGAATGACGCAGCAATTTCGCCCAGGCCAGGTCGCTCAATTCCGGAAAAGACAGGATGTCCACGAGTTGCAGGGTGCCGATCTCCATGTTGGAACTGCTCAAGATCGGAATCATCCGTTTGATGAAGCTCTCGCGATTGAAACCCGGCGCGTCGATATCATTGCGGTTGTCCGGCATGTTTTCCTCCAAACGCTGGCTATGTCGCCAAAAGAACGGTCGCCGACACCTTAGCAGGATTTTTTCAGCCGTCAATAACCGATTGGCGATGGCGGTATTCCAGAGTCAGGGAGAGACGGAGTTACGAAGAGACGGAGTCACGTCGTTCGCGAACGACGTGACGGAGTCAGGGAGTGATGAAGCACTCCAGCACTCCAGCACTCCAGCACTCCAGCACTCCAGCACTCCAGCACTCCAGCACTCCAGCACTCCAGCACTCCAGCAC
>JBAYFM010000011.1 GCA_041667185.1 Patescibacteria group bacterium
AAAAAAAACCGCGCTCATGGGAGAGTGCGGCGAGCTAAAGATAATCGGAGCTGGTGGAGAATCTACTATCTCCGTTTCTCCCTGACTCCGTCTCTCCCACACATTCGCGGCGGAGCTTTCAGAAGAAGGTCGTTCAGTTTTCGACTCGCCGGTAGGTTTTGGCGAAAGCGTCGGCGTCGATGAGATAAGGTTCGCCGTCCGTTTTCCCGCTCGCATCGCAGGTGTCGGCGATCAGACAGCGCTCGTCGCCGGTCTGCGGCGAACCCCACGAAGCCAGGATCTCGATCGGCTTTCCGAACGGATTCGGGATCGCGCGGCAATAACCTTTCGCCGAGTACGCGCCGGGTTCGTCAGTCGCTTCGTAGCGGCCAAGGAATTTCTTTTCCGAGATGACGTACTGTTCGCCGGACGGGTTGGTGACAATCCAGTCGCCGGGGCCGGCCTTGTTCTCCGTTTCCTTGACGCCGCTTTCGAGCACGGTCGTGATCTCCTCGCCCGCGACCGCTGGCCGAGCCCGCACTCGTCCTTGCTTCTTGTAGACGGGCGCCGAGGCGAGTGCACTCAGGATCTCGGGCGACTTCCGGTCGATCAGTTCCTGTTTCGTTTCCATTTTCAGTTTCCTTTCGGAGTTTGTTTTGGCGCGAATTTATCCGGAACTTAGTATATTTTGACCGAAAAGTCAAGATGAGGGAGAGACGGAGTTGGGGAGATAGTCGGCCTCCAGCACTCCAGCTCTTCAGCACTCTAGTACTCCAAAATTGATCATCTCGCGCTTACAAAAACAGCCGCGATCGTGTTGATGGCGGCGTTTTTGTCTTGGATCTTTTAATTCTGGATCGCGGATCATCATCTCGCCACGATCATCACTTTGGCCCCGTTCAGGACGTCGCCGCCGTTCCAGTCATGGAGCGCGTTGAACAGCACGTCTTCGGCATAGAGATAATCAGTGCCTTTGCGCGTGCCGGGATCGTTAGTGATGATCCAGCCGGGCTTGTAACCTTTGGCGACCAGCATGTGGTAGACCGGGCCGCCGTTCTTGAAGTTCGGATTATGCAGGTTGCGGCCCGAGGCGCCGAGCATCACCGGATGTCCGGCGGCGAGTTCGCGTTTGATGTCGTCGATCGAAGCGACGGGCAGCACTTTGACCGAACCGAGCTTGAGGTAGGAGCGCATAATCTCCGCGGTCTGCGCGGCGTCGGTGCTTTCGAAATAACCCAGCGAAGACATCTCGTAGGCGACGATCCCGTCGATGAGCCGCCGCATCTCCTCGCGGCTGAATCCGGTGGTGCCGTTCAGATAACCCTGGACCATGAGCATGGAGGCTTCTTCGCAGGCGTCCTCATCCTTAGCGTCCCAGACGGAAAAGGGCGCCTGGTAGACCATCGGGACTTTCAGGTTGATGCTCGCGGGCAGGGCGGGAGCGGACTTGGCAGGAGCAGGATCGGCGGGCGCGGGCTCGGCGGCCGGGGTTTCAGCGGCGGCTGGAGCCGGCGGCGGTCCGACGACCGGAGCTGGGGGAGACGGGGTGATGGCCGCGGGTTCGGCTGGCGGAGCGGTCTTGGTAAGTTCGCCGACTTCTTCGGCCGAGATCGCTGGCGGCAGCGGACCTTGTTCCGCGCGGCGCAACAGATCGCTGGCATCCTGGCGGTAACGCCAAAGGAGCATGGCCGAGAGGACCGTGACCAGGCTGATGGTGACGATGAATTTTTTGGCGTTGTTGATCATAAGGAAGTGTGAGAGTGCGGGAGTGCAGGAGTGCGGGAGAGTAAGATCTCGCAACCTTGTCTCTCATGATTCTGCCGTAATTTTGCTCCGTTGTCGAGTTTTAATCCCTGAATTATTGTATACTGGCAATATGATCAGATACGCTCAACTCAACGGTTTTTTTAGTCGGCATCGCTGGCTACGCTACGCCTTATTCTTCGCGGTTGCTTTGGCCGTGAATAGCTTCGTGCTCTGGCAGCGTTCTTTTGCCGATCCGGATTCTTTTTATCATCTGAAGATGGCTTTGCTCCTCAAGGAGCGCGGTTTCGTCGCTGATTTTCCCTGGCTGCCGTTCACGACCTTGGCGCACGCTTACGCTGACCATCATTTTTTGTATCACTGGGCGATGGTGCCGTTCATCGCCGTCTTCGGTCCGTTCGTCGGCGCCAAGGCGTCCGCCGTCTTTTTTGCTTCGGCCGCGCTGACCGCTTTCTATCGCCTGTTGCGCGTCTGTCGCGCCGCTGCCCCGCTTTTCTTCGCGGCCCTGCTCGCCACCTCCGGAACTTTTCTGTTCCGGTTCGATCTCGTCAAAGCCACGGCGCCGTCGCTGCTCATCCTGTTTCTGGCTCTCGCGGCCTGGCGTGAGCGGAAACCGCGGCTCTTGTTCCTGCTGGCCTGGGTCTACGTCTGGACCCACGGCGGCTGGCCGCTGCTGCTCGTCGCCGCCGCGGCTCTCGCGACCGGCGAGTTCTTGTCCGGATCGATCTTCGACGGCCGGACCGGAATCGCCTGGCACGGGCTGTCGCTTCGCCGTCCGTCGCGCGACATAATACTGAATCTCGCCGCGATCGCGTCCGGCCTCGTTGCCGGCGTGCTCGTCAATCCGTATTTCCCGAGGAATCTGCAGTTCTACTGGGAGCAGATCTTCCAGATCGCCATCGTGGGTTTCCGCGATCGGATCGGCGTCGGCAGCGAGTGGTACGCGTATCCGTTCCTGGAACTTTTCCGAGCAGCCGGCACGGTCTTCGTCATGGCCGGCGTCTGTCTGACGATCGTCGCGTACGTCGTCCTGCATCGCCGCCAGATCAAGATCCTGTCCGGCGCGGCTGATCCCAACGAACGCCGGAATGCCGCGCTCGTCTTCGCGGCGGTCCTGCTCACCGGCCTGTTCCTGCTGCTCACACTGCGCAGCCGGCGGCATGTGGAATATTTCGTACCCTTCGCGTTCCTCGCGGAGGCGCTGGTCCTGGGCACACTCTGGCGCTGGTTCGACTGGCAGCCGCTCCGGACTTGGATCCGTACCGGATCCCGCTCGTTAGTCGTCTGGTTCGTCCGTCTGGCGCTGTTGTATTTCGCCGTCTTCTTCGCTTTCACCATGGTCCGCGGCGTCCTCGGCGTCCGGAAGCTTTATGAAAAAGGTTATTCCTGGACCCGCTATCAGCGCGCGGCCGAATGGTTGCAGACCGCGGCGGTCGGCGGCGAGGTCGTGTTCCACAGCGACTGGGATGATTTTCCGATGTTATTTTTGTTCAATGATCGCCAGGTTTACGTCAACGGATTGGACCCGACTTTCCTGTATCGCCAGGATCCGCAGCTGCACGACGAATACGTCGAGATCACGACCGGACGGATGGCGAGCGGGGCCGCGGCCGCGATCCGTCGCGATTTCAACGCCCGCTTCGTGATGATCGAGAAAGACCACGTCGCCATGCGCGACGCCGTCGCGGCTGACCGGCGGGCGGCGTTGGTATATGATGACGCAGAGGTCTGGATCTATGACCTGTCGGCGCTATGAAGATCACCATCGCCATTCCGGTGCTCAATGAAGCCGAAATATTGCGACCGTCAGTCGAGAAACTGCGGCATTTTGTCGACGCGCGGCTGGCCGAACATGAAGTGACCATCGTCATCGCCGACAATGGTTCCGATGACGCCACGCCGGCGGTCGCGCGCGAACTGGAGCGGTCGCTCAGCGGCGTCCGTCATCTGCGGCTGGAGCAGCGCGGCAAGGGCTTGGCCATCCGCTCGGCTTGGCAGAAGTTCCCCGCCGAAGTCTGCGCTTTCATGGACGTTGATCTCTCGACCGACCTCGCAGCGCTGCCGGAACTCGTCCGCGTCGCGGCCGTGACCCAGGGCCTGGCGGTCGGTTCGCGTTATCAGGCCGGTTCGCGGGTCGAGCGGTCGCGCTTCCGCCGGCTGCTGTCGCACGGCTACCTGATCTTCCAGCGTCTGGCGCTCGGCACCAAGACCGCGGATCTGCCGTGCGGTTTCAAAGCGGCCGCGGCGAACGTCGTCGACCGGATCCTGCCGACGATCAAGGATGACGGCTGGTTCTTCGATTCCGAACTCGTGGTCCGGACCGAACGCGCCGGCCTGCCGGTCGCGGAATTGCCGGTCGTCTGGAGCGAAGATTCGGTTCCAGGGAGGCGGTCGAAAGTGCCGGTATTCAGGACGATCCGCCGGTACGCGACAAGCGTCCTCGCTCTCCAGTCGGAGCTGGCCGCGCCGCCGCCGCGCGACGGCCGTCCTTTCGCCGTCGGCGCGCGGGAAAAATTCTGGCTGCTCCTGCTCGCCGCCGCGGCCGTCATCGCGACTTCCATCGCGCCGCTTTACGCCTGGTGGCGCTCGGTGCACGGCGGCGGCTTCTGGACCGGCCTGCAATTCTTGGCGCCGGGCGACATGAACGTTTACCTGTCGTATATCAACCAGGTCAAAGGCGGCGCGTGGCTGCTCCAGAATGATTTCACGACCGAGCCGCTGCTGCCGGTGTTCAACATCCTGTGGCTGTCGGTGGGCTGGCTGGCGCGCCTCTTCGATCTGACGGCGATCGCGGCGTTCCAGGTCGCGCGCGTGCTGCTGATCCCGGTCTTCGCCGGCGTCGTCTATCTGACCGCCGCCCTGTTCCTGCGCGAGCCGCGGGAACGGCTGGCTGCCGCTGCGCTCCTGTTGTTCGGTTCCGGACTGGGCGTCTACCTCGCGCCGCTCATGGGTTATCAGACGGCGGACGCCCAGGGTTACGCGTGGCCGATCGATCTCTGGGTGGGGGAAGCGAATGGCTTCCTGACGCTGTCTTACAGTCCGCATTTCATCGCTTCCTGGATCCTGTTCTTGCTGGCTTTTTATCTGTTGGTCAGGTCTTTTTTGAGCGGCCGCCTGCGTTATGCCGTGGCGGCCGGGATCGCGGCTCTGGTCCTCTTTGAGTTCCATCCGTTTCACGCGCCGACCCTGTATGCCGTGCCGACGCTCTGGCTGATCTGGCGCTCGCGCCGGCGCTTCCAGGCCCGCGCCCTCGCGGCTTACGCTATTTTCGTCGCCCTCTCCCTGCCATCGGTCGCCTATCATTATTATCTGACGCACTACGGCCAGGCGGCGGTCGCGCTCATGAACAACAATGCCAATCCGACACCTGGACTTCTCTACGTCCTCGTCGGCCTGGGTCTCGTTTCGGTCCTGTGGCCCTTCGGTTATCTCCTCGGCCGCCGGCGGGATCAGGACGATGGCCGCTGGTCGTTCCTCGTCGTTTGGGCGCTGGCGCAATTCATCCTGATTTATCTGCCGCTGATCTTCGGACGCCGCTTGCTCGAAGGTCTGGAATTTCCGCTGGTCATCTTGTCGCTGCCGGTCTTCCTCGCGGTCTGGGCGATCATCCGCGAACGGAATATCAGGACGCCCGCCTATCTTGGCGTTCTGGCCGCGGTCATCGCGCTGACCTTGTTCCTGCCGTCAACCTTGGTCTCCATCGGCCGCAACCTGAGCCACTACCGCACGAATTCGCCGCCGATGTTTTTTCTTGACCGCGACGAACAGGCCGCGCTTGCCTGGATCGCTGGCCAGACCGCGCCGGAGTCCGTGTTCCTGAGCGACCAGCCAGCCGCGCACTCGATCGTCGGGCTCGCTGGCCGGCGGGTTTATGTCGGCCACATCGTCAATACGCTCGATTTCGAAGCGAAGCGCCGGGCCATGCTGGATTTCTACTCGGTCATGGCCGCGGCCGAGCGCGAGGCTTTTCTCGCGGCGCGCGGCATCGGCTATGTCTACTATGGTCCGGATGAGCGGCAGCTCGGCGTCGTGGCCGCGACCGCCCGCTTGCGTCCGGCTGCCGCGTTCGGAGCCATCACTATCTTTCGTTTTGAACCCGCTGCCGATATCGCCGCGGACTGATTATGAAAACCCTGGTCATCATCCCGACTTACAACGAACAAGAGAACCTGGCGCGGGTCGCGGCCGCGGTCCTGGATCTGGGTCTCGCTGATCTGGACATCCTCGTGGTTGACGACGCTTCGCCGGACGGCACCGGCCGGCTGGCCGACGGACTCGCGGCCGCGCATCCGGGGCGCGTGTCCGTCCTGCATCGGAGCGGCAAACTGGGGCTCGGGACGGCTTACCTGGAAGGTTTTCGCCTGGCGCTGGAGCGCGGCTACGACGCCGCCTGCGAAATGGACGCCGACGGATCGCATGACCCGCAGGATCTGCCGCGGCTGATCTCGTCCGTGGCCGCCGGCGCCGATCTCGCGATCGGTTCGCGCCGCATTAAAGGCGGCCGCACCGAGGGCTGGCCGGCTTATCGCAATCTCATCAGCAGCTCGGCCATGAAGCTGACCAAATGGGCGCTGGGCCTCAGGACCGAGGATGTGACCGCCGGCTTCCGGTGCTATCGGGCGGCGTTGTTGCGCAAGATCTTGCAGAGCGGCGTCAAAAGCAACGGTTATTCTTTTCAGGAAGAGACGCTTTATTTGGCTGAAAAAAACGGGTTCCAGGTCGCGGAGATCCCGGTTGTCTTCCGGGATCGCCGGTTCGGCAGCTCCAAGCTCACCAAGCAAGAGGTCTGGCAATTTTTCGCCACGATCTGGCGTCTGCGCCGCCAGAAATAAAAGGCCGTTCGCGAGCGGGGATCGAGCGCGTTTTGTCGCCGGGATGATTGACAAAGCGCGTTTTTTGTGCTAATCTTTTTCGTCGCGCGTTCTTTCCCAAACATTCAACCGAGGAGAAAATCATGAAGAATTTTCTGGCGAGCCTGTTCATCGCAGTCTTGGTCAGCAGCTGCGCCGCGACTTCGGCGAACACGGACGGGAACGATGCCCTCCGCGCGCTGCAGTCGGACAATGACACCCTGGTCCAGATCCTGGTCCTGAACAAGCTGGCCGAGCGCCAGAGTGAGTTCGGCCTGGCGTCGCCGCTGGCGAAGTCCTTGTCGGATCAGCCGACGGACCGCCTCGCCGTTCAGCCGTTCCCCAAGAATCTGGCCAAGACCGAGAAGACGGCCGAAGGCTGCGAGTCCGGACCGGAAGCGATCGAGATCGTGAATGACTCGCTCTTCTTCCTCAAGCTGGGCATCGACGGCCAGGACGTCACGGTGCTGGGTCGCGCGAGTTCGACCGAGTTCGTGGCGCCGCATCAGCGGATCTATCTCTGCTCCGCAGCCGGCGAACACGTCGTCGCGGGCACGGTCTATGTCGCCAGGGACATGATCGCGCCGCGAGCTGAGGGTGCCGCCGCTGGCGAGCTCATCGAGCTCGGCACGCTGGAGCAGAAGCTGACCGTCGGTCCCGAATCCGCCGCCGTTTGGGCGGTCAATACCCGGGACGTGATCCTGCCGGCTTCCCTCCGTTGATCGTTCTTTCCTCCAGCCATCTCAAAACCCACGGCCTCTCTGCCGTGGGTTTTCATTTATTTCTTTTTGGCGCTACTGGCCATTGATCAGCAGCGGCGGCAGAGCGGCGGCGCCGAAATTCTTTCGCGCCATGATCTCGCGTCTGGTCGAGCCCAGCGGCCCCAGTACCAGGCGGCTGTCAATGAGTTCGAGTGAGATTTCCGGATAGTACCAGCCGTCGGCGAGGCTGGCAGCGGGCAGGTTCAGTTCCGCGACGGCTTGGCGCTGAGCGATCTCGGAGGTCGGCGTCAATCCGCCGCCGAGCGGGAAAGCGCGGTCATAAACGGTCTGGCCGGCGCTGTCCTTGAGTCTGACGCGCATGGCCAGATCAGCGGCGACAGGCGCGGTCGCGGACCAGGCGGTCGCGAGCGCGATGACTTTTTCTCCGGCGGTTCCGGTTACTCGCAGTCCCCAGGAATCCAGGGTGATGCCCGAAGCGAATTCATACGGCGCGCCGGTCAGCTCCGCGGCCAGGTCAGCCGGAGCGGCCAGATTATCGATCAGGATCAGGTTTTCCCGGGCGAAGACCGCGCCGCCCTTGGCCGCTTCGCGCAGCCGCGCGTAGCCGCCGGCGTAATGCGGCTTGGTCCAGTCCGTCCTCAGGAACTGCGCCTGATAATTCAGGAGATCGTCGGTGTCGAGCGCGACGTAGCGGACGGTGGATGGCAGGGTGTAGGGCGTCAGGGCGAATTGCGTGACGCCCAGGAATTGATAGTGCAGGGAGTAAAGATATTCGCGGGACGAGAGTTGCGGCAGGAAAGCATAGCTGGCCGCGACCGCCGCCTGCGGTCCGACGCGCGCCAGCAGATCGTCAGCTGCAGCCGCTTGTTCGCGGCGGCTTGCGCCATCCGCCGCCAGGACGGCCGCGTCCTTGAGCGGCCCCAGGACGAGATTTCCGTAGAGCGCCGCGAAGACGAGCAACGCGGTCAACAGCAGCCGCGCGTCGGGCAGGCCGCGCTTGGCGAGACGGGCCGCGAATTTCGGCAGGGCGGCCTGGCCGTCGAGCGCCGCGGCGAACAGCGCCGGCAGGAACAGCGTCGAATAATGCGTGCGCAGGATCAACTCGCCGCCGCCGGGCGCGCCGAGGATGATCTGCAGGAGCGGCAGAGCCGCCAGGATCAGGCGCCGCGGTTTCAGCAGGATGAGCAGCAGGGCGAAAGGCAGGGCGAAACCCAGCAGCATCTCCAGATTGGCGAAAGTGAACAGATGCCCGAGCACGCGCAGCGGCCGGGTCAGGGTATTCAGCAGCATCTCCGCCGGCGTGTTACCCAGCCAGGAATAGTAGATCGCGTATTTGTAGCCGCCGACCGGAGCGAAGCGCGCAATGAGCCGCAGCGCCGCGACGAACCAGACGCCGCCGAGCGCGACCGGGGCCAGCCGCCAGGACCAGGATCTTTTTTCGATCCAGGCCAGGACGCCGAAAGCAACGACGACCAACGCGACGTCCTCGCGGACGACGAGCGCCAGGAGCGCGAAGATCAGGAAGTGGCGCAGCCGGCCGCGGTCGTATTCGCGCAGGGCGAACAATAGCGGCAGGAGCGCGAACGGCAGGATATGGAATTCGTAGATGTTGATGTTCTGGACGAGAGGGGAGGCGAGCCACAGGGCCGCGATGGCGATGGGCGCGAGCGAGCGGGCCGCGAAGCGGCGTTCGGCGATGAGGAAGAGTGGCCAGGCGGGCAGCGCCAGAGCGACGGTCTGCAGGACGAGCAGGGTCCGCGGGTCGGGGAAAAAAGCGTAGAACGGCAACAGGAAGGGGATCGCCAGCTCAGCGTGGTCGCCGAGCGAGGAATGAGGGTGGATCGAACCCTCGAACCAGCGGCCATGCAGGAAATTCCAGAAGACCTGATTGAAATAAGCGAGATCAATGGAGTCGTAGAGGTAAAGGCCGTATTTCCAGAGGCAGAGAGCGGAAAAAAGGCCGATATAAGCCAGGATCATGACCCAGAGGACGCTGCGTTGGTGTCCGCTGAGCCATTTCAGCGCATTTTTGAGCTGCCGCTTCATATGGGCTAATCATATAGCACCGGAGGTTTGGGAGGAAGCTGGGGGTGAGGGGAGTGTTGAGAGTACTGGAGTGCGGGAGTACTGGAGTGCGGGAGTACTGGAGTGCGGGAGTTCTGAAGGTTTGAGATCAAGCTTCCGCACTTCAGTACTCCAGTACTTCAGCACTTCAGAACTTCCGCACTTCGTCCCCCTCCCGTTGACAAAACGCCTTTTTTATGCTATATTCAGCCGTTACGAATGTTTCGTAACACGGTCCGCGTTCGGCTTCGGCCGGCGAGACTGAGCTCATTACAAACACTTCCGGCTCGCGAGAGTCCGGAGTTAGAGTTCCAAAAAGGAGGACGTCATGTCAGACAAGAACAAGGAAAAGGGCAAGGACAAGAATCAGAATCCGGACAAGCCCACAGTGGGCGAGACCATCGGCACCGTCGCGGAATCGTACATCGAGCGCCTGATCATCAAGATCGTGCACATGTTCGCTGATTCGCGACCGGTCGAGGCTCTGATCCGCGACCTGTCGCCCGATGCCATCGAGACGATCTACCAGGTCGTTCCCGGCGTCGTCGGATTCGCCATCGGCAAAGTGCCGGATAGCGCCTTCAAGTCCCCGGCTCGCGCCGCGTATGTCCGTTCGCTCGTGAACGAGGCTGGCAAAGCCATCGGCGACGTCGTCAAGGAGAAGAAGGAAAAGGGCGAAGCGGCCACAGTCGAGGACAAGGAAAAAGCAGTCGAAGCGGCGACCGGCAAGGTCAACGCCAAGAAGCTCATCCTCGCCACCGGCCTGGCGCATCAGCCGACTTGCGTCAATCTGCACGACCTGAAGGCCGAGCAGAAACGCGAGATCTCGTTCAAGGACGTGATCGATCAGAAGCTCAGGGTGGCGCCGTGCTGTTTCGAAACCATTGACGCCGAGCTGCAGAAGCCGGCGGCCGCGCCAGCGCCCAAGAAGCTGAGACCGAACGCTTCGCCGTTCGACATCCTCGGCACTCTGAGCCCGGAGCGGCTCAAGGAGTTCACGTCCTGGATCGACACGCTCACGGTCGGAGAGCGCAAGCGGGCGGTCGACGCCCTGCATGAGCTGGATTCGGAAGAGGAGTTCATCGGCTTCATGGCCATGGATCCCCAAGTCCGTCTCGAGCTCCTGCCGCTTCTCGAGAACCGCAACGCGCGGCACTTGATCGGCAAGTTCTTCGCGTTCGTCGGCGCACTCGTGAAATCCGGCTGCCCCAAGGCCGCCGGCATCGTGAAGGCCGGCTGGCGGAAGTACACGGAGTTCGATCAGAGCCTGGAGCCGCTCGTGGCGGCCCAGCTCCAGAGGATCAAGACGCCGCGTCCGCAGCCTAAGTGGTGGAAAATGTTCCTGCCCATCTGACCATCGAAGGAGGTCTGCAATGAACCTGATCAAATTGATCGGACTGGTCATCGGCAACGAGGCCAAGGACGCCGCCGGCTGGGTCAAGGATAATCTGACCTTGTCCGAACGGCTCCTGTACGTTTCAGTCATCGTTCCCGGTCTGCTCATGGCGACCGGCGTGGTCGTGGGCTTCTATGCCTACGAGCATGAGATTGCGGCCGGACTCACGGCGGCCAAGGGTTGTATGCTCGCGGCCGGCATCCTGTACGGCTTGCTGTCGACGCTCTTCTGGATCAGGGCTACGATCCTGATCCATCTGGTGTCGCTCGCGACTAAGGGGCTGAACAAGTTCACCGACAAGGTGGAAGTGCTCAGCACCGAGACGGCGGAGAAGTTCGTCCGCTGGTTGCGCGGTATCACGGCCTGGCTGACGGCGGCTTGTCTCTATGCCGCGGTCATTCCGTTCTGGCGTAGCCTGACGGCGACCGCGGTCTCCGTGATCTGCCTCATCTTCTTCTCAGCGGTTTATTCCAGCCACTGGTTCGAAGGGCCGCGGCTCCGCAAGTTCACCGTCAGCGCCGCTGCGATCATCTTCGTGATAGCGACGCTCGCCATGGTCAACCCGCGTTTCGCCGCCGCTTTCGGGCAACTCGCGGATTCGTCAGCTGATCAGCTGACCGACATCAGCGAGCGCCGCGATCTGCTGGGCCAGGTTTCCGCTCAAGCCGACAAGGCCGCGACGGAGATCGACCAGCAACTGCTGCTGAAGCTCGGTGAACGGCGCAATGCCATTCTGAAGCGGGCAGTCGAACTCTGCGACGGGCGTTTCTGCTCGGAAGCGGAATCAGCCGACTACGGCAAGCTCGAAGCGGACATGGAGAAGGTGCGCAACGGCAGTTACTGGAAGGATCTGACCGGTCCGACCGAGTCAGCCACCGGAACTTTCCGGCAATCGGACGGAAGCGTCGGATCGATAGTCGATCTGTCGCCACCGCCGCCAGCAGCGCGTCAGGCGACCAAGGCGAAACATCAGCCCGCAGCGCCAGACGAAGACGTCTTCCAGGAACTCAGCAAGTATCCAGATCTTTGATCTTCACCCCCCCGTTCGGCTATCAGCCGGACGGGGGTTTTCTGTAGGCCGCGGAATACACGCCGGCTCCTTGCCGCGGCCGGAATCCCTGCAGGCGGCAGCCTGGCGCGCCTGGATACTTTGGCGTAAGCCGAAGGCGCTTTTGCCGGGGGCAGCAGAAGTGGTATGACATCCGTCGCCTTGCGGGATTTTATCTCGCGGTCGGCCATCATTGGTGCCAAAAATAAGCTTGGTTGCGCTAATTTCTGCCAACGCCGCATCTTGACAATCAGCTTAAAATATGCTATATTTGGATGTCATTTTGGAGGGTCGTACCTCCGAATGCGTTCATTCAAAAACCGCCCCATAAGGGCATTCAATGTCCCCATCAGGGGCGAGGAGGTCAATCATGAAGGCTCTCTATCGTGAACTGTCCAAGGTGTCCGCGCTCGCACTCGCTATCGCGTCGCTCGCCAGCTGTAGTTTCGCTTCGGTCTCGTCAAAGCCGGGCGTCTACAGCTTCAACGGCTACACCCGCGATCCCGAGGTCCTGGCCCAGGTTCTCTCCGAGAACTACGTGCAGGAGTACAACAGCCAGCAGTATTGGAAGGCCGTCGAAGAAGGCCGAGCCTACCCCTCGATGGGAGGCGGCGTCGGCGGCGACTACCAGTACTACTTCGGCGATGTCATCCCGCCGGCCGGTTACGGTCAACCAGTGGCTCCGGCCGCCGGTTCGCCCGGGTACGTCACCCAGGACGAACTCCGCAAGGTCGAAGAGAAGGCCAACGATTCCCTGAGGATGCACAAGAAGCTGCAGCAGAAGCTGCAGCCCGATCAACCCCAACAGTAGCGGCCAAGCCGCACGAGAGGAGAGCGTCATGAAGAAGCTGATGTCGTTCGCGACGATCGTCGCGTGCCTCGGCTCGCTCGCCGCTTGCGCCACGACCGCTGTCGTCGCCAAGCCGGGAGAGGACGAACTGGCCAAGCTCAAGCGCCAGAACGCCGAACTCAAACTGCGGGTCGCCGCTCAGTATCCGGCCGCGGCTCCGACGATGGCCGACCTGGTCCCGCCGCCCGCGCAGCGCCGCGTCTCCCCGCCGGAGAACTGGGGCTGGCTCGATCAGCGTCCCGAAGGCTGCTCGACCGGCGTCTACGCCATGGAGATCCAGAATGATTCGGGGTTCTACCTCGATCTCCTGATCAATGGCGAACACGTCAAGGTCCGCGGCTCGCGCGGTCTGCTGCCCGGCGTCCCGCCAGGCACCAGCGTCTGGATCTGCCTCGGCCATCTCGGCCAGCAGACCCTGACCGGCACGTTCTACGCCTGCCGCGGAGGTCCGGGAACCACCAAGTGCCAGCTGCAGAAGATCGGCTATCTGCGATGGACCGATCACTGGAACACGCGAACCACTTTTCGCGGACACCAGTACGCCCAGATCCATCCCAGCTGCGTCATCGAAGAATATTGATCTTTCAGTCCGCCCGATAACAAAAGCCGCATCATCTCTGGTGCGGCTTTTCCAATTCAATTCAGATTCGGCTGGGATTCAGATGGAGATGCGGATCACGTCCTGGTTCTCAGTGTTTCCGATCGCACTGACTACGAAGAAAGCAACGGCGTAGGCAGACATGATGATCGCGAGGCCGATGGTGGCGTTGAGGATGATCTTCTTGGCTTTGCCGATCTGATCGCTGTCGCCTTGCGCGGTCATCCAGAGGTAGCCAGCGTAGAGGATCAGACAGACGACCAGGAAGCCCAGGATCCCCATGACGTTGCGGATGATCTTGGCGATGACCACGCGCAGATCCTCGGTCGCTCCGGTCTGGCTGGCCAAACCGGCCGCCGTGCCGGTCCGAGTGCCGGAATCGACGATATCCGTCAGCACGGAATTGTTTCTCGGTTGTGCCGGCGGTTGTGCCGGCGCCTGCGCCAGGGCCGGGAGCTGCCAGACGGCGAGGCCCAGCAGCGTGATGGTCGCGATCGCCAGTGTCAGAAGTCCGCGATTCTTGGTCATAGGGATGGTCGGAAGAGATGAGAAAGTCCGCCTTAGCGGGCCAGGCTTCTTGCCACGATATTCACCAGCACGAATTCAGTGATGGACCAGGCCAGGAGGATGATGACGAGGCCGACGGACGCGTTGAGGATGATCTTCTTGGCTTTGCCGATCTGGTCGCTGTCGCCCTGCGCGGTCATCCAGAGGTAGCCGGCGTAGATGATGAACACGACGAAGACCGTGCCCAGGAGGCCCAGGAGCGAACGGATGATGGTGCCGATGATGGTCTCGAGCGAGGCTGTTCCGGTATCGATTCCGGCGTTCTTGGCGAAGGTGTCGGCGTAACTCTTGTCATCAGTGAGCCCCTTGAGTCCCTTTTGCAGCGGGGCTTTGGTGCCGGGAGCTTCGACTGTGGCCTGAGCCAGGACCGGGGTCGGGTTCGGAATCGCCAAACCCAGCGTCAGACCGGCAAGGAGCAGCGGGAGCAGCAATAGCGTCGCGGCTAATTTTTTGTTGAGCGAGATCTTATCATGACCGGACATAGGCGGATCATTACTGCGGATTAGGTTCCGGACGCGGAAGTCACCTGGGCGCTCTTCAGGACCACGTCAAAGACGAATCTGGTCAGGGCGTAAGAGGCCGTGATGATGGCCAAGCCAATGACGGCATTGGTGAGCATTTTTTTGGCTTTGTCGATCTGGTCGCTGGCGCCCTGCGCGGTCATCCAGAGGAAGCCGGCGTAGAGGGTGAGGAGCGTGAAGATGACGCCGAGCAGCGCCAGGGCGTAACCGATCACATTGCCGATGATTTCGACCGGTCCGACGGCAGTTCCAGTCGTGATGTCATAGCCGGCTCTTCCAGCGACCGCATCCAGGTTGCCGACGGTGTTGATTCTGACTGGCGGGGTGTTGTTCGCGGATTGCGCCAGCGCCACGGGCGTTATGACCATAAAACCCAGGGGCAGTAGCAGGGACAGGATCGCGGACGAGATCTTCGCTTTTTTTGGCGTCATAGGCCTGAAATTAATTGATAACTGGTCGCGGGGCTGATCATGGCGCGGCTGTTCCGCTTACTGGATGTTTTGGCCGGTGGCTTGTCCGACCGTGGCGATGAGCCAGGTGGTGAGGGCGTAGGCTCCGAAGATGATGATCATGCCGATGACCGCGCCAGTCAGTAATTTTTTGGCTTCGTCAATCTGCTTATCGTTGCCCTGCGCGGTCATCCAGCGGAAGCCGGCGTAGATGGTGAGAAGCAGGAAGATGACGCCGACAAAGCCCAGGAGCTGATTGATGAAATTTCCGATGCTGATGTTGATCGCGGCGGCGGGGTTGTTCGTCGTCTTGAAACCGGCGACTCCGGCCGTGGCGTCAAGACCGGTATCAACGGCAAGGAGCGGCGTCGGACCCACGAGCGCCAGACAGAAGACCGCGGCCAAAAAAAGCATCGCGGCCGCGACAGATTTATTCTTGAAGGGAGTGACCATAAGAGTTCGGTCTGAAAATTGTTTTTCCGGAACAGGGGCCGTCCGTCCTGCGGCGGGCGATCCCCGTTCCGGAATCCGGAGCGGGGCAAAGCTTTGCGCTTGATCTCGACTACGTGTTCGAAGTTCCGTTGATGACGGCGCCAACGACGAACTGGGCGATGGCGTAAGCGGACATGATGATGACGAGGCCGATGATGCCGGAGATGATGAGTTTCTTGGCATCAGAAATGTTCTCCTCGTTGCCGGCGGCGGTCATCCATTTGAAACCGCCGAACAGGATGATACAGACGGCCACGATACCGAGCAGGCCCATGAAAGCGCGGATGACGCTCGAAACTGTTTCGCGGACATCCTTGGTTCCGAGGCCGATGTTGGTAGCGTAATTGAGTCCGAGGTCAACCTGGGCCATGGCCACGAGCGGCAAGGCGACGGCGACGGCGGTCAAAGTGCTGGCAGCGATCTTCTTAAGCGTGTGTTTTGTCATAGTTCACCCCCTCCCGAATTATACTTAAAGATATCCACAATAATGCGGATACACTTATTTTACTCTAAAAGCCGCGAAAAATGAATTTCGCGGCTTAGGGGTTTGAGGCGGGTTTTTGGCGGCCGTTTTGAGCGGCCGTTCAGCCTTAAATGGCGGGAGTGGTCGGGGCTGGAGCTGCTGGGGCAGTCGTGGTGGCTGGCGTCGCGGCTGGTTGGTCCATCGTTTCGGCGGAGAGCGAGGTGATCACCAGGTTCGCGATCATATAGGAAGCGAAGACCATGATCAGGCCCAAAGCCGCCCAGGTGACCGTCTTTTTAGCCGTGCCGATCTTGTCTTCGTTGCCCGAGGCCAGCATCCAGGTCAGTCCGCCGTAGATGAACATGAGGAGCGCGATCAGGCCGGCGAAACCGAGGGTTTGGTTGATGATCTTGCCGATGAGTCCGGGCACGGTGACGCCGGCGAGCGGCAGCGGTACGCCGACAGCTGCCGACTGGCTGAAGCCGGTGCTGGGCGTGGGCGCGGCCAGGGTTGGCGGGGTCGCGGCGAAGAAGAATAGGGCAGCTAAAATGGACGCGGTCGTGCCGACAGTCAGAAGACTCAGGCTGCGCGACGGTCTGGCGGTTGTTGCGCGGTTCGTTCTCGCTGAATTGATCTCATGACGCATAGTGGTGGCTCAGGGCGTTAGCTTGTCGCGCCGATGGTCTGCAGGAAGAAGCTGATGATCAAGTAAGAAGAGAACATGATGAGCAGGCCGATCGTCGACCAGACGAAGATGTTCTTGCCTTTCTCGATCTGGCTGGAATTGCCGCGCGAGGTCATCCAAAGCATGCCGCCGTAGACGAACATGAGCAGGGCGATGGAGCCGACAATGCCGGTGAGGAGGCGCGCCGCGTTTCCCAGGAGTTCGGGGATGGTTCCGGCCTGGAGCGGATTGGGCAGGGTGTGGGTGCGGAGGGGTTCGGCGGCCGGAGCGATCGGCTCTAGGTCTAGTGTCGGCGGCGCGGCGTCAGATGTTTGGGCCAGGACAGGAGCGGCTGCGGCGAGCGTCATGGCGAACGCCGAGGCAAGCAATGGAAGCAGGATCAGCAGGCGGAGATGGGAGCGCATAATTAGGGGCGGCGTTATTGAGTGAGACAACACATGATGTCGGCGTTGCCGGGGCAGAGGTTGGCGATGCAATATTTTCCGGCATTGGCTGGCAAGGTCGTGTTGACGCAGCTGAAACCGGAGGCGGCCAGGTCGGTCGCGCAGCTGGAAACGCATTTGTTTTCGCCATTCGGCATTTGGATGATGACGCCTCGGCCGCCGGTACCGGTGCAGGCTTGTCCGACTACCTGGAATTCGGAGCTGATGCCGATCTTACTTATGCCGTACTGGATGAGCAGGCCCGAGGTCATGATGATCACGATGCCGATGATGGCGTTCGTCATGACGGTCTTACCTTTGGAGACCTTGTCTGAGCTGCCGGCCGAAGTGACCATGAGGAAGCCGCCGTAGACGAACATGAGCAGGGCCGCACTGCCGGTGAGGCCCAGGATGAGCTGGGCGATCCGGCCGAAAGTTTCGAGCGCGCAGGTGATGGAGGGGACCGGCGGCGCTTCGCCGGGGATCGCGCTACGCACAGTCGCGCATTCCGGCACCAGGCGGAAAGTGTTGATCCGGGTGCAGCGGCCGCTGCGGCAGGACAGCGGCGAATCGCAGTCGTCGTTGGTCGAACATTGCTGGCCCTCACCGGCGGCCAGGACGGCCGGCGCCAGTGCCACAGCGCTCCAGCCGGCCAGGACGGCGGCCAGGAACAGTCCGAGCAGGATTTTTTTCGTGCGGCTCCGGATCATAGCGGTTCTCATTTGATGGTCTGGTTGACCTTAGCGGCCCCCAGTTCGACGATCTTGTTGGATTCGGCGTCGCCGGCGATCATCTGGCGGATCATATCGTTGAAGATCTTTTCCGCGGCGATCGCGTCGAGGCCGCGATACCAGGAACGGACGGACGGCAATTGCGCGGCGAAGACCGACAGGTCGGTGTTCTCCAACTGGCTGTTCACGAGGCTGCGGAGCGCGGTCGGTTTGCCGGTGGCGTTCAGGTATTTCTGGACCTGCTCGGCGGCGGTGATGAACCGGACGAAGTCCCACGCCTCGTCGAGATGCGCGGTCTTTTTGGAGACGACCTCCAGCCAATAATTGGCGTAGTAGACGGGTTTATTGCCTTCGATCTGCGGGAAACCGGTCATGCTGAAATTCAGCTTCGGGTTGAGCGCGCGGATCTGCGCCAGATGGTAGGAGTAGCCGAAGAAGTAGGCCGTCCGTCCAGCGGCGAAAGCGTCGAGCGACGCGGGCATCTTGTCATTCCAGGTGTAGACCTCTTTTTCCGGATTTGCGAAATCATTGTTGAACACCAGGGCCGCGGCGCCGGGAGTCAGTTCCTGGCCGGCCGTTTCCGGCGTGAAGCGATCGAACGTGACCATGCCGCTCTCGTTCGTCATCGGGGCGCCGTTCTGCATCATGAGCAGTGCCAGGATGTCTTGCGAGCGCTCCACGTTATCGGCTGTGCCCAGGGCGGCGGCGGACTGCAGGATAGCGCCGGTCTCATCGAGCCTGGTGATGCGTTTGACGTGGTCCTGGAATTCGCGCCACTGCGTCGCCGGCTGGCTGATGCCGGCGGCGTTCAGGATGTCGCGGTTGTAGTAGAGGACCATCGTGTCGACCGCGAGCGGCAGGCCGTAGATGTACGGCACGAGCGGCGCGCGCGGATCTTCCTGTTCGGTCGGGATGACCGCGTCAGCGTAGACCACGTCCAGGTAGTCGTTCGCGAGCTGTTTGAGCGTCATGCCGGGGACCTGGCGCAGCACGGTCACGGCTTCTTTCTTGATCGTGCCCTGCATCTCGCGGAAGGGGACCGTGACCACGCCGGGAGCCGTCGCGAGCCGCGGCTGCCATTTGAGCATCCAGGTGTTCTGGAGGCTGAAGATGTCCGGTCCCTGGTCTTCAGCCATGGCGTCGAGCAGGGCGGCTTCGTATTCTTCAAAACGGAATTTGGAGTATTCGATGTTGATGTTCGGGTGGAGCTGGCGGTAGGCGTCGATCATGGGCTGGAACGCGTCCTGATCGTCGAACACGCGCCAATATTTCAGAGTGATCGGTTTGGATGCCTCGATGACCGCCGGGCTGGCGTTCTTGCAGCCGAAACCGGCGAGCAGCAGCGCCGGCAGCATCAGCAGCACCGCGGCGCGGGCGAGCAGTCGGCGCGGGCGAGCAGTCGGCGCGGGCGGAAAGTTCGGGGATCGATGAGACATAGGATCGAGGGTTAGTGGCGCTTCGGCTGATCTGATGTTTGGTTGAGTTCGGCCGCGCGGCGGACCAGGAAATCAGCGAATAGCCGGTCTTTGTTGACCTCGGCGTGCTTGAGCCCGTATTCGACCTGGGCGATGAGATATTGCAGTTTGTTGCCGCAGTCGTACATGTCTCCGTTGATGTCCCGGCAGTAGATGGGTTGGCGGCCGAGCAGTCCCTTGAAGCCGTCGATCAGGCGGATCTCGCCGTCCGCCGCCGGCGGAACGCGGCGCAGCTCCTCCATGACCTCGGGGGTCACGATGTAGCGCCCCTTGATGCCCAGGTCAGACGGCGCGTTCTCGGGCTTCGGTTTTTCGACCAGACCCTCGACTTCGTAAAGCTGCTCGCTGATCGGGCGGCCTTTGACGATGCCGTGTTTGCTGATCTGCTCTTTGGTCACGCGCTGGACGCCGATGACTCCGCTCTGGTATTGGTCATAAACCTCGATCAGTTGGCCGATGCCGGGTTCAGCCGAGTCGATGATGTAGTCGCCATGCATGATCGCCACTGGTTCGTTGCCGATGAGGTGCGCGGCTTCGAGAATGGCGTGGCCGTCGCCGCGCGGTTCGCGCTGGCGGACGTAGGCGAAAGACGCGATGGTGGACAGGCGCTTGATGATCTCCAGCTGGTCTTTCTTGCCACCCTCCTGCAGGCGGTATTCCAGTTCGAAGTTGCGGTCGAAGTGATCCTCGATCGCCCGTTTCGTGTGGCTGGTGACGAAGATGATCTGCTCGATTCCGGCGGCCACGGCCTCTTCGACGATATATTGGATCACCGGCTTGTCGACGACCGGCAGCATCTCTTTGGGCTGCGCTTTGGTGGCCGGCAGAAAGCGGGTCCCGAGACCGGCGACCGGGATGATGGCTTTGCGGATCTTCATACTTATATATTATATGGCAACCGCCGGACTAAATGAAGTTCCGGAGCAGCAGTTTCTGGCGGCTAGTCGCGCAGCGTCTGATTGACCGCGGCGACCCCGGCGCTGACGATCCATTGATACTCCGGCCTTTCCCGGCTCGGCTTGGTGTTGATCATGGTAGCGAAAGCTTTTTCCACCCCGGCGTAATTTTGGCCGCGATACCAGGATTTGGCCGTCAGCACCTGGCCGGCGAAGGCGCCGGTGTCGGGGTTGGTGATCTGTTCGCTAACCAGGCTGCGGAGCGCGGTCGGCCGCAGGGTTTTGACCAGGAAGTTCGTGACCTTGTCTTTCTGGCTGAGGTATTGCAGGAAATCCCAGGCTTCGTCGGCGTGTGCGGTCTTTTTGGAGACGACTTCGACCGGATATTTGGCGATGTTGGCCTGGCGTCCGGGATTGACTTGCGGCAGCGGCGCGACCGTGAAATTGAGTTTCGGCGCCCGCTCCTTGATCAGCCGGGCGTCATGCGGATAGCCGAAATAGAAAGCGGTCTTGCCGGAGACGAAGGCATCCAGGGAATCCGGCATCTTGTTGTTCCAGGCGTAATTGGGGGCGCTCGGTTCGGCGAAGCTGACGTAGAACATCAGTGCGTGGACGCCTGGCGGGTAGGGGTCGCCGGACGTTTCCGGCGTCCGTTGGTCGAACTGCGCGTAGCCGCGGTCATCGGCCAGGACGGCGCCATTCTGCTGCATGATGGAGGCCAGCAGTTCGGTCGAATAGCGGATATTGTCAGCCGTGCCGATGGAAGCCCCGGACTGGGTCACGGTCCCGTCTTCTTTGGCCGTGGTCAGGCCCGGAATCAGGTCCAGAAATTCAGACCAGGTCGCCGGCGGCTTTTCGATGTTGGCGGCTTTGAGCAGGTCTTTGTTGTAGTAGAGCGCCAGAGTGTCGAGCGAGAGCGGCAGTCCGAAGATGGCATCCTGAACCTGGCCGCCAGCCTGATCGTCGACCGCGGCCATGACCACGTCCTGGACGACGGCTTCGACGAAGGAGTTATTCAGTTCGCGGACGGTGAGCGAGGTTTTTTTCTGCTCGACCGGCACGATCTGTTTCTGCTGGTTGACAGCCATGGACACGACCGACGTCTCTTTGGGCAGCGGCAGGAGTTTGGCCTGCCATTCGCGGAGCGCAACGTTCGGCAGGACGAACAGGTCCGGCCCGCGGTCTTCGGCCAGCGCTTCGAGCAGGAGCTGCTTGTAGCGCTCCGGGGCCATCTTCACGTAGTTGATCGTGATCTGCGGGTGAAGTTTTTGGTAGGCCGCGATGATCTCGGCCATGTCCTCGGGCTCGTCGTCAACGCGCCAATATTCCAGCGCGACCGGGGTCATCTGGACCGGCTGGGGGCCGAAACAGCCGGCGCCGATCAGGGTGAGGCCGATGAGCAGGGAACCGAGAAGATATTTGTTCATAGTGGTCAGGATGATTTAGCTTAATTATAACAAAAAAGGGCCTTTTCGGCCATTTTCGCTTGGTTGAGTAATATTTCCGGCGTCAGCTTATCGTTCCAGATGTTTTTCCAATCGCAGCGCCTTTTGCGACAGCCAAAAGAAAAGGCCGACCACGGCGAAGGTAATGATCGTCGGCAGCCAGGTCGGGATATGCAGACTGAGCGATTCTCCGAGCATGATGAAGCCGAGGAAGCCGATGGAATACATGGCTCCGTTCTTGAGGTAGCGGTATTTCTTGACGGTTTCGAGGCCATGGATCGTGAAGTAGCGCACGACGAAAGCGCCGAGGCCGTTTCCGAGGAGGATGAGCGGGATGGAGATGGTGAAGGCGAATGCGCCGAGCACGCCGTCGATCGAGAAGGTGGCGTCGAGCAGTTCGAGATAGATGATCTTGCTGATGTCCGAGAGCTTGGTGTTGCCGCCGGCGAGTTCCCTCTCTTTTTCTTCCGCATTGCGTTTGAAGCCGTTGGTGATGAAGAAGGCAGTGGAGCCGACGACAGCGCCGAGGGCGATCGTCGGGTGGAAACGCATGGTCGCCCAGACGATTGTAAGCAGGATGATCGAAGCCGTGGCATAGAACCAGAATGAGAGGCGGTGCTCGATGTAGGCTTCGAGAAAGAAAGCATGTTCTTTCTTTTCCATGAAGAGCCAGTAGGAGAAGAGGTAGACCAGGTAAAGGCCGCCGCCAGCGAGCAGGACTGGTTTTTGGCGCTCGATGATCTCGCGGACGCTCGGATCCGAACTGAAGGTGGCCGTGAGCGCATTCATCAGACCGAGCGCCGGATTCGATAAGTAGACGATGATGAGCGGTATCAGGCCGCGGACGACGAAGACGGCGATGATGATGCCATAGAAGAGGAACCAATGCCGGGCTTTGGGCGACATCGTCGAAAGTACGTCGGCGTTGACGACGGCGTTGTCGATGCTCGAGATGACCTCGAAGAGGGTTAGCCCGAGAATGATGATGATGGCATCAGAGAAGCCCATGAGTGGAGGTTGGAGAGTGGATCGTCGGACGCCTGTTCAGACGCGGCGTCAGCAGCCGGCATTATACGCCCTGCGCCGAATTTAGTTAAAATCGGCCTTATTTCAGCGGTTTTCTGGCGGCGTTGGCGTCCGTTTTTCCTTGGCGTATTCGACGTAGGAGTAGACGACCAGGATCAGCGAGGCGGCCAGTATGGGCACGACCATCAGGTAGGCGGCGGCGGCCGGAAAGAGCAGGCTGCCGAGCGCGAGCAGGGCGCTGGCCCGGAAAAGTTTCGCGCCGAGGCGGTGCGTCCGATCCCAGACGACGTCGCTCGAGAGCGTCCAGGGAGTGCGGATGCCGACGCTCCAGTTGCGTTTGGAGTTTTCGAGCACTGAACCCAGGAACCAGAACAGCGCGGCGAAAGCCGGCACGATGGCGGCGCTGAGGTTGAAGCGATAACCGAGATTCCAGCCCAGGGTCAGCAATTGGATATAGAAGAGAAACCCGATGATGACGAGCCAGGTCTGCTCGTAGGCCGCGTTGAATTTTTTGATGTTCGCGGCGAGCGGATCGAATTTCAATATCAGGGCGCGGATGGCCAGCATCAGCAGGATCAGCGCCGGCATGAAGATGAGCGATCCGGTCTTGGGCATGTAGCCGTTCACCTGGCCGTTCAGATCCCAGTGGCTCGCGAGCCGGTCGGGCAGATACGGGTAGGCGAGGATGTCCGCGGCGACGGCGGCAGCGAGCACGGCGAGATCGATCTTGAAATATTTGGTCATAGTCGCTGGCGTGATCATTATCTAAAGACGCGCGTTCACTGTGATCATATTAGCCGTAAAATAGCGCTTCGTGAAGCGTTCGGCGGGCCGCGACGGAGCGGGTTTCGGGATGTAAAATTTTTTTCCATAATTAAAATACCGGCCTACCTCAGTAAGCCGGTATGAAAGTCGGTGTCGATGTCGCCTAGGTCATGGAATTCGCGCGATCTAGGGTTTGCTTTACCTGTTTTTTGGCAGGATCCGCGGGCAGGCGAGGTGTTTCATGTCTAGCCAGGCCGCTTGGACCTGCAGGCCGCGGAATTCCTGGGGCGGTGCGAGCGGGATCCAGCCATACCCTAGCTTGGTGAAAAGATCGAACATGCGGACATTCATCACAGCAACGGCATATTTGCGTTCCTTTTTGTTGAGCAGGAACGTGTTCAGGGCCGTGTCGATGACCAGGAACGCCGTCCAGAGATAGTCGCCCGACGGCAGTTCATGTGGTCGGCCGCACAGGCGCGAGATTTCAACGGTTTCGTCTCTGGAGACGGGTACGCCGGTTCTGGGGTGGACGCTCGGAAAGACCCAGGGCGTGCCGTCAGGCAGCAGGACTTCGTGCTCATCCTCCATGGGAAAACCTTTTTCGCAAGGGATGAGCCGCATGCTGCCCAGCACGTTGGAACCCAGGCGGGCGATGAAATGGTCAGCATGAACGTCGAAACGATCGCTTTCCGTCTGGTCCGGGAAATGATTTTCCGGCTGGCGCCAGGCGAACTCCAGGTAGCGCAAATGGTACATGGCCAGCTTAGCCTCGGCCGAGAGCGGAATGCCTGCTTCGGCGGTGAAAACGGCCGGGATGCCGTTGACTATGTCGGTGATATTCCACCGGACCAGGACATCGATCGCGTCGGGCAAAGAGATTTCCAGGACAACGAGTTGTTGGGATTTATTTTGCATAACACCGCTCCTTTGGCGTCGTGCAGGTAAGGTGGTCGCGTCCCGCATCTGTTGGAAAAGAACTTTGTGAATATAGCGGTGGACAGGGGAAATGTAAAGCGTGAAAGTGGGGTAGTTTGGGGGAGACGGAGTCAGGGAGTGATGAAGCACTCCAGTACTTCGTCTCTATTACTCCATAAAAAACCACCCCCGTTGTGGAGGTGGCGGACGAAGAATCAGGCGGACGCGCGCAGATCCAGGAAAGGAACAACCTTGCCGGTGCGTTCATTGCGCTTCAGGGTTCCCGGACGAACCGGTTCGAAGAAGAGGCGGACGTCGAGGAGCTGGCGAGGCACGAGATCCTGCAGTTCCGGGTTTCGATGGTGGGCCTCGTCGCGCAATCTGGCCATCAGATTGTCCGGTAACGTGGCCAAGGATGCGCATTCGAAACGGACGGTCAGCAATTCTTGATCGCTAGCCGAGCGGACCTCGATCTGGACGGCCGTCGTGTCGAGATCGCAATCGACGAGCGGTAGGATGAGGTTGTCGTGAACCAGCGAGCAGCCCCAGATCAGGATGACGTCATCGGCGCGGCCCAGGAGTTTGAAGAGCGGCAGTCCGTTGCCGCAGCCGCAGGAGGGTTTGACCCACTGGCCGCGGTCGCCGGTCCGGTAGCGGATGATCGGCATGAGGCGGCGGTAGAGCGGCGTGACGACGATCTCGTCGTCGATTATTTCCACGACGACGTTCCGGAACGGGAAGTGTTCGCCTTGGTTGCAGTGGAGACATTGCCAGCCGACAGTGCCGACGTCGTTAGTTGCGTATCCGGCCGAGCGGATCGCCTGGCAAGTCCAGGCTTTTCGCAACAGTTCGGCGCCGGCCGGATACATCATCTCGCCGGCGTAGAAGACCTTGTCGATGCTAGTTGTCACTCCTTTTTCGACCATGTGGCGGGCGAGATCGAGGAGCGAGGTCGGCATGCCGAGGATAGCGTTGGCGCGGAATCGTTGTATGGCCATGATCGCATGATCATGATGCCCTGCGATTCCCATGGGGATATTCAGTATCGGCAGGAGCATGAAAGCGCGGTTCACCATGATGAACGTGCCGTAGAGGCCGCCGATGGGAGTGTAATTCAAGATGCGGTCGCCGCTCGCGACGCCGTTGGCGAGCAGATGTTCGGCGAGATTCTGCGAGAGCGTCTCGACTTCGGCTTCGGTATAGAAGATGAACTTCGGCGATGAGGTCGTGCCGCCAGATGCGACTACTATGCGTCCGACAGTAATCGTCCGATCCAGCAGTTCGACGCCACGGTCGGGTGAATGTCGCAACAGGTCGTATTTATCCATGAGCGGCCAGGCCGCGAGATCCGCGACCTGGCGCGGCGCGCGGCTCTGATGGAAAGGCGTGTTCTTCGCTGCTTGGCGCAGAAGCGTACACAGTACTTTTTTCATGCGCGTTCTCCTTTTGCAGGTGAATTGTCAATGTTCGAGGTTGTCCGGATATTAGGTTTTAGCCTGGTTGGCGTCAAGTCACGATCTGTCGGACATTGTTGCGATTGAAATAAAAGGGATACACCCCACTACCATACTACCATCGCTGTTTTTCCGCCGTACGCAAACAAAAACCACCATGTTACTGGTGGCAAAAGGGATACTTACCCAATAAAAAAATCCCCCGGAGGCCGGGGGTGTTCTGGTTCAGTAGGGGAGTGCGACGCTCAGGCCGGCATCCATGACGACGAAGAGTAGATCGGTGGCGCGCCACACCGAGGCGTTAACGCGCAGGGAGAGTTTTTTGGTCAGGTCGAAGGTCGAGCCGACATCGTAGAAGAAGTCCGTTGATGCGCCGCCGTACGACAAGCGGTTTGTCGGAGCTGTCGGCGAGATGGCCTCGGCCGCGGCTTGGTCAAATTCGAGCGTCAGCAGGCTTTTCATCGACAACACGCCCAGGTCGACGTAAGGGTGCCAGCGGCCGATGTCCGTTCCCAGCATAAGCGTGCCGGCCGCGCTGTACCAGCTGACTGAAGCGTTCGCGTGGTCCCGGATCAGTTCCTGAGGAGACATACTTCCGACCAGCATGTCACGCGAGGACGCTGCCGTCGCGATCACGCGGCTTGTGCCGATGGGGAACGTGATGTTACCGCCGAGCGCCGCGTAGACCGGACCGATCTTCATGAAGCTCAGTCCGACCAACAGGCCGACGGCTGGCTGCCAGGGCAGCTCCGCGTCGGTATCGAACGGCAAGCCGCTGCCGCGATGCAGTCTGACATCCACTCGCGTCAGCTGAATCGATGGAGCGATGAAAAGCGCTTGATAACAGAGAACTCCGGGGGAGACCGCGAGCCGCATTTGTCGCAGATTCATCTGCGGCGTATCCAGGATCAATGCGCCAGCTCCGGTCTCCAATAGAAAACTGAATTTTGGAGGCTTTGTTTCGACACCGGCGGCTTCAGTTTGATCCGACGGGGTCGGCCGGCCGGAGTTTTTATCCTGGGTTTGCGCGGCGGCTGTTGTAGATAACAGGACGAAGACACCGACGAGCGGTCTCATGTTCGTTCTCCTTTGATGACACAGGATTGAAAGGAACTGATGAAAAATTACTTCAGGAGCGGGAATAAGTCAACGTGGACAGCGGAGGTTTTCATCATAAAGAAAAACCGGCCCAAGCGAGGGGCCGGTGCGAATGGCGTGACACAAGAACTGTTGCTGCCGTCGGCGTGCGCATACGGCACAGGAGTCGTCAGACAGCGGTCTTTGTTCCGCAAGCCATGAAGAGCAATGCTATCACGGTAGGGTCGTCAGCTTGCCGCAGCCGCTCATATGACGCCACATATCCCGAGAAGAATGAGGCGGAGATCTCGCCGGCGTCGACGAGAGACGAAAATCGATCCGGATGCAGTTGGTCAAGGAAAGTCCCTATGTCGAGGTCGTCGCTATGAAGGCTGACGATGTCTGATCTCGGGTCGGTATAACCAGATTGCCCAAGGAGGCGCAGAAGCGAGCGGCCGATCAGTCGGTTGCCGCCCTGGGCGGCTTGCAGATTCCCGACATGTTCCAGGATGACAGCCGCTTCGGGCAGGGCCGGGGCGGTGAGTCCCCAGACTGCGTCATCGATGTCGACGATGCAGAGCTTACCGCCGGGTTTCAAGACGCGCTTAATTTCGGAGATTGCGGCTTGAGGGTCCGGCAGGTGCTGCAAGACGAAGCGGACGATGGCGAAATCAAAGCTGTCGTTCGGCAGGCCACTATCAAGCAGCGGCCGAGTGACGAAATCAACGCGCCCTCCGGCGACCGGCTGCAAGCGCGTCCGCGCTAGCTCTGACAGTTCCGGCAGGATCTCCAGCGCAGTGATGCGCGCTGAAGGGAACGAATCCAGGAGTTGTTCCGTGACGTATCCCGGGCCACTCCCCACTTCGAGTATGGACATCCCGTCCCGCAGGCCGTACTCGTTCATTTTTTGGAGTTCGATCTTCCAGCCATGGGTCGCTTGGGCGCGGAGCCGGTCGATCTCGGCAGAGAAACTTCGATGGCCGACATGCGGGTCATAGGAACCGGTCTGAGCCGTAAGCGCCCGCGTTTTATGGCGGTCGGAATATGTCTTAAAGATCGACGTGATGATTGCTATGCCACGTCTTAGTCGCGCTGTGCACATTGCCTACCTCCACTTTCGGAGCAAGAGTGATTATTTTAAGGTACAAAATATCTCCCGAAACTTATATGATTAGGTTGGTCCGTGTCAACTGATGCGGCTCAGTGCCTTCCTCATATCGTTGAGCCGTTGTGGAGCGGTTTCGGCGGTTTCGAAGAAAGGGATACTTATTACTCCATAAAAAACCACCCCCGCTGCGGAGGTGGCGGACGAAGGATTAGGCGGATGCACGCAGATCCAAGAAAGGAACAACCTTGCCGGTGCGTTCATTGCGCTTCAGGGTTCCTGGCTGGACCGGTTCGAAGAAGAGGTGTGTGTCGAGGAATGGCCGCGAGAGGGTATTGGCCACATCAGTACTGAGCGTATAAACATCGTTACGCAGATCAGTCTTCAGTGCGTCGGCCATCGAGGTGATGGAGTCTTTTTCGAATCGGACGGTCAGAATCTCCTTGTCGCTGTCCAAGCGCGCCTCGATCTGCAAGGTCGCCGTATCCAGCCCGCGGTCAATGAGCGGCAGGATGATATGGTCGTGGATGATTCTACATCCCCAGATCAGGATGACGCTGTCGATGCGTCCTTGCAGCTTGAAGAGCGGTAGTCCGCCGCCGCAATCGCAGGAAGGTTCGACCCACTTGCCGCGGTCGCCGGTCCGATAGCGGATGATCGGCATGAGGCGGCGGTAGAGCGGCGTGACGACGATCTCGTCATCGATTATTTCCACGAACACGTTTTTGAACGGGAAGTGTTCGTTCTGGTTGCAGTGGAGACATTGCCAGCCGACAGCACCGGCGTCTACCGTTGCGTAGCCCGCTGATCTGATCGAACGGCAGTCCCAGGCCTTTCGCAACAGTTCGGCGCCGGCCGGATACATCATCTCGCCGCCGTAGAAGACCTTGTCTATCTCAAGGTGTTTTTTCCGCGCCAGAGTATGGCGAGCCAAATCGAGCAGCGAGGTCGGCATTCCGACGATGACGTTGACATGAAAGCGTTCGATGGCCGCGATCACCTCGTCCTTTTGTGACATAGCGCCTACGGGGACGTTGACGATCGGCAGCAGCATCAGGGTTTGGTGCACCGTCACGAAGCTGCTGTACAGGTTGCCGGGTAAAAAATAGTTCATCACCCGATCCTGTGGTTTGATTTCAGCGGCGATAAAATGCTTAGCCAGGTTACGGTGGATCGTCGCCATCTCCACTTCAGTATAGAAGAGGAATTTCGGCATGATGGTCGTACCGCCGGACGCGAAGATGGTGTAGTTGTCGGTGCGTGTGGGATCCAATGATTCTGTGCTTTGCTCAGGCGAGTGCTTCAATAGATCATATTTATCCATGAGCGGCCAGGCCGCGAGATCCGTGATCTTGCGCGGCGCGCGTCGTCGGTGGAAGGGGATATTTTTTGCCGCTTGATGCAGAAGCGCTGCGAGTTTTCGTTTCATCGCACGTCTCCCTAGTGTGTAAGTTGTCAATGTACTGTGGGACTCGTGGAGATTATAGTTTCGTCCAGCGCAGGTCAAGTCGCGGCGCATTGATGGTACTGGCGACCTTGATTATCGTCAGCAAGGAGGAGATTAAAAACCAGCCGCGACATTCGACACCACCAGTTTTTCCAAAATAAAGACCGGCCCACAGGGTGAGCCGGTAAGAACGTTTGTCGGCGTAGTCGTATAGCGCGTGGCCTTATGTCATGTTGTCGTATGTCGTGTGGTCGCTACTTGATGCGTTTGTCCCGAGGCAAGATTCTCGGGCAGGTAACCTGTACGCTATCGATCCAGGCTGCTTGAACCTGTTCGCCGCGGAATTCTTGCGGTGGCGCGAGCGGCATCCAATCATATCCGAATTTCTTGAACAGATCGAGCAGGCGCACTCGGAGCAAAGCGACGACGTATTTGCGATCCGGTTTGCTTGCTAGGAACTTGTTTACCGCCGCATCGACGACCAGAAACGCCGTCCAGATGTGGTCGCCCGACGGCAGCTCGTAGGGTCGGCCGCCGAGACGCGAGATCTCGAGGGTTTCGGCGCGCGAGACGGGTACGCCGGTTTTGGGGTGAACGCTCGGGAAGGACCATTGCGCACCGTCAGGCAACACGACTTCATGATCATCTTCCATGGGAAATCCCTTCTCGCAAGGGACAAGTCGCATGGTGCCGATGATTTCTGGACCCAGCCGGGCGATGAATTGATGGGAATGGGCGTCGAAACGGTCCTGCTCCATTCCGCTCTGGTCGTCTTTCGGCATGAGCCAGACGAACTCTTGGGCTCGCAAACGATGCATGGCTCGATAAGCTTCGGGCGAGCGCGGCATGCCGGCTTCGGCCGTGAAGACTGTGGAAACGCCGTTGACCGTGTCGGTGATATCCCAGCGGGTCAGAACGTCCATAGCGTCTTCGTTCATGATTTCGGGAATAATGAGGCGGCTTCGGTTGTTTCCCACGCTAACTCCTCCTGTGCGTTTTGGGGCAACAATTACAGGGGTTTGTTACCGTTGTTAAAGAGCTGACGAAAATTAACAAATATGATTCTGAATGTAAAGTTTTGAGTTGTGGCAAATTGCCGCTGTTGTGCATAGTCGTCCAAGGAAATCAGCTCCCGTGGTGCCGCAAACTCGAACGATAAAACCGCCTTTTTAGGCGGTTTTGTTTTGGCGACAAGGCTCTGCTGTTCTCGGACACGGGCGACGGAGCGAATTGGGATTACATATTTTCTAACATCAATATTAAAGAAAAACCGGCCCAAGCGAGGGGCCGGTACGAATGGCGTGACACGAGAACTGCCGCTGGCGTGCGTATGCGGCACGTGATTTGTCAGGCGGCGGATTTTGTTCCGCAAGCCATGAACAGAAACCCCATCACGATGGGATCGTCAGCTTGTCGCAGTCGTTCGTGCGACACCTTGTAGTCGGAGAATAACGAGTCGGAGATCCCGCCGGCATCGACGAGGCGTGAAAATCGATCCGGATGCAGTTGCTCAAGAAAAGTCTCCAGGCCGAGGTCGTCGCTGTGGAGGTTGACGATATCCAATCTCGGATCGATATAACCCGATTGCCCGAGGATGCGTAGAAGCGAGCGGCCGATCAGCCGGTTGCCGCCTTGAGCTGCTTGCAGACGCCTGGCACATTCCATGACGACGGCCAGTTCGGGCAGAATCGGAGTGGTAAGACCCAAGACCGCGTCATCGATGTCGATGATGCAGAGTTTGCCGCCAGGCTTCAAGACGCGCTTGATTTCGGATGTCGCGGCTTGAGGGTCCGGCAGGTGCTGCAAGACGAAGCGAGCAATGACGACATCAAAGCTGTCGTTCGGCAGGCCGTTATCAAGCAGTGGCCGAGTGACGAAATCAACGCGTCCTCCGGCGACTGGTTGCAGGCGTGTTTGCGCCAGCTTTGACAGTTCCGGTATGATCTCCAGCGCGGTGATGCGCGCTGATGGGAACGAATCCAGGAACTGTTCCGTGACGTATCCCGGGCCACTCCCCACTTCGAGTATGGACATTCCGTCCCGCAGACCGAATTCGGTCAGTTTTTGGAGTTCAAGCTTCCAGCCATGGGCCGCTTGGGCGCGAAGCCGGTCGAGCTCGGCAGAGAAACTTCGATGACAGGCATGCGGGTCATAGGAACCGGTCTCGGCCGTAGGCATCCGCTTTTTGTGACGGTTGGAAGATGCCTTAAAGATCGATGTGATGATCGCTATGCCGCGTCTGAGTCGTGCTATCTGCATTATCTTCCCCTACTTTCAGGACAAGAGTGATTATTTTAAGGTACAAAATACCCCGTCGGATCTTATGTGAAAGGCAGGTCAGTGTCAACTGATGTTTGCCGGCGCTCTGTGTCGGTAAAATGTTACGGAGCGGTCTCGAAAGAAAAAACCGGCTCACTAGGTGAGCCGGTCAGAAAGCCTAGACTGTTGCGAATGTACTGTGCGTCAACTAAGGCTTGGTGTTCTTGTTCTGAGGCAAGATCCTTGGGCCGGCGCTGACGTTGGCAAACTGCACGCTATCGATCCAGGCTGCTTGGAATTGACCGCCGCGAAATTCTTGAGGCGGCGAGATCGATATCCAATCATAACCTAATTTCCTGAACAAATCGAGCAGACGCACCCTGAGAAAGGCCACGGAGTATTTGCATTCCGGTATGCTGACCGTAAACTTTTTCATCACCTCGAGAATCAGGGGTGTTGACCACAATAAATCGCCAGACGGCAGTTCGTAAGGCCGACCGATTAAACGCGAGGTCTCGACGGCCTCGGCACGCGAGACGGGTATGCCGGTCACGGGGTGGATTTGTGGGAAGACCCAGGGCGTGCCGTCAGGTAGCAGGACCTCGCGTTCATCCTCCATGGGAAAACCTTTTTCGCAGGGAATGAGCCGTGCGCTGCCCAGCACTTCGGAACCTAGGCGGGCGACGAAGTGATAAGAATGGGCGTCGAAGCGGTCAGATTCTATTTGGTCCGGAAATTGTTTTCCTGGCATGGTCCCGGCGAACTCCAGGTAGCGCAAATGGTACATGGCCAGCTTGGCCTCGGCTGAGAGCGGAATGCCCGCTTCAGCAGTGAAAATAGTCGAGATGCCATTGACCACATCGGCGATATCCCATCGTACCAGAACGTCCATGGCGTCTTCGTTCATGATCTCTGGGACTATGAGGCTGCTTCTATTGTTTACCACGCTACTTCTCCTGTGCATTTTGGGGCAACAATTACAGGGGAGGGTTGTTACCATTGTTAAAGGGCTGATAAAAAGTAACAAATATTGTTCTGAATGTACAATTGTTTGTATGGCCATCTAAGGAAATCAGCTCCCGTGGTGCCGCAAACTCGAACGACAAAACCGCCTTTTCAGGCGGTTTTGTCTTGGCGACAAGGTTGCATCGGTCGCCTCTAATTCACAGTATCTTTGCCGGGCACGTCGTTCGCGAACGACGTGTCAGGTACAACGGTTTTCGAGAAGGCTATTTCGTGTGGAAAAATTTTAAACCCCGGAGCGGAGAGGGTGAATCGCGAGTTGACGAGCGATTCACGGGCGGCAAGGGCCGCCCTGGGTTTTGCGAGCGATACAGTTGTTATGCGAGCAAAACAGATTCGAACTCACGGTACCTTTGCAGGTACAACGGTTTTCGAGACCGTCCCTTTGTCAGCCTCGCAAATTATCGGAGATCGCTCGGCTGACCCCGGGTCGCCCTTGCGACCCGCGCAATGCTCGTCGACTCGCATTGCGCCAGCTCAGGCACCATAAATAAAAAAAATTTCTTCCAAGGCGGAGAGGGTGAGATTCGAACTCACGGTACCCTTTCGGGTACAACGGTTTTCGAGACCGTCTCTTTAGACCACTCAGACACCTCTCCACTCTGGAAGAAAAGATTTTTGACGTAGGCAAATTAGCACGCTTCCGGCTTAAAGTCCACCCCGTTACAGGCATCTTGCGTCCTCTCGTTCGGTGGAAGCATGAATCGTGAGGCGGCTTTGCCTTAGATTGGTCATCAATTAAGCAACATCTGGTTCGGGCCTGTAGCGGGGTCCACCCCTCAGGTCGTCTCCGGCTTCAGTGTCGGCGTCGGCTTGGTTCCTTGCGCAATGGTCGCAGCCGTCTCGGTGAGTCCGATGAGCAGCCAGAAGATCATCGCCAGATCATTCTTGAAATACGGGACGTCGACCAGACCGTGGACGAGCAGGGCGGCGAGAGCGGCGAGGAGCGCGGGCGCGAGCCAGCCGCTGCGGCCGGAGAGCACCAAGCGGACGTTCGCGATGACGGCCAGGACGACGAGCCAGAGGAAACCGACGAGTCCGATGAGTCCGATCTCGCTCCAGAAGTTCAGTACCAGATTGTGCGGGTACATGAAGATCTCGATGTGCTTCGCCTGGTGGTAGGGCGCGAGCGCTTGCTGGTAGCCGGCGAGGCCGGCGCCGAAGACCGGGTGGTCGGCGAGCATGGCGAGCGATTCCTGCCAGACGATCAGGCGCACCGAACCGGAGTCGTCGCGGAGGCTGTAGATGCCGGCCGCGTAATCCGTGACGGGGCGGTAGAGAGAGATCACCAGGCAGGCGACGATGATGGCGGACAGGGTGGCGGCGCGCAGCGGTTTGAGGAGGAGTCCCAGGACGAGCAGTCCGGCGGCGAGGGCGATCGCTCCGCCTTCGGAGACCGCGAAGAGGATCGCCAAGACGCCGAGCGCGGCTGCCAGCGCGGCTCCGGCGCCGACGATCCGCGCCATCTTGATCTTGGAACGGAGCAGCGAGAACGCGCGGGCCGCGAGCAGGACGATGACGGGAACGGCGTAGAGGCTCACGGCGTTCGGATAGCCGAAGAAACTCGTCACGCGCCGCGTCGCTGCGGCCTGCCAGACGGGATTCGGAATGCCGAAGCCGGTGAATTTCTGATAGATGGCGGCGAGACTCACGACCGCCAGTCCGGATCCGAGTCCGAACAGCACGATGTCGATCTGGCGGCGGTCTTTGACGGTGTCGGCGAAGACGACGAAGAACAGTAGTGGTTCCAGGAAATATGCGCGCCAGATGCCGGCCGCCGCGCGGAGTTCCGGCGACACGAAGACGGCCAGAGTCGCGCCGGTCAAGAGCAGGATCGCGGGGCGCATCCAGCGCTTCAGCGGCCGCCAGGCCGAGGGGTGGCGGCCATCCGCCGCGAACCAGCAGCCGAACAGGATCAGGAAAAGCAGTTCCAGGAAAGTGGTCGGCAGTCCGGCGCCGTCGAGTCCGGGCAGCGGGATATTGAAACGCATCAGGTAGGTCGGCAGCAGTGCCGCGAAAACGGCGATCGCCGCGGTGCGGTCGCGCAGGCAGAGCGCCAGGAACAGGGCGGCGGCGATGGCGGCGAGAATGGCGGCGAGGAGCGTCGGGGTCATGTGTCGGATGATGGTTTCAGGAAAGGTCGGATGGTCTCCGTGGAGATCCCGCCGAAGATGAAGAGGAAAGCCAGGTAGGTGATGATGCCGATCGCGACGCGCGGCAGGACCGGCAGGCCGGCGAGACCCCAGAGGCCGCCGAGCATGATGACCGAGGCCGCGAGCGAACGCGACCAGATCCTGAGGTCGGGGCGGGAGCCCGTGGCCCGGATGACCACGAACGCGGTCGCGAGGAACATGAACGCTTCGGAGAAGAGCGTGACCCAGGCGGCGGCGACGGCGCCGTGGCGCGGGATGAGCAGGAAGTAGAGCGCGAGCGAGATCGCGGCGTTCAGACCATACCCCCACAGCATCCGCCGCTGCAGGCCGATGGCCACGATCGTGTGGCCGTAGAGCGCGCTCCAGAAGACCATGGCGCCGGCGGCCATGAGGATCGCGAGCAGCGGACCGGCCGCGGCGAATTCCGGACCGGCGATGAGGATCATGACGTCGCGCGCGACCGCGATCGTGCCGAAGACGAGCGGAATGGCGAGGATGGACAGGAATTCGAAGGCTCGGCTGAGTTTGCGGTTGAAATCCTGGCGGTCGCCGGCGGTCCAGACGCTCGCGAGCACCGGCAGGACCAGGCCCATGAAGACGGTCGGCAGAATGGTGATGACATCGAGGACCTTGTAGGCGGCGCCGTAGAGGCCGACCTCGGCGCGCGAGCGGAACAGCGAGAGGATGATGACGTCGCCTTTGAGATAGACCAGGTTGAAGACGATGGCGAGGCCGATCGGCCAGCTCTGTCGGAAGATCTCGCGCCAGAGTCCCAGGTCGGCGGCCCAGCCGAAGCTAACGAGCTGTCGCGCGAAGACGAGGCTCAGGACGAGCTGCAGGATGTTGCTGGCCGCCAGGATCGCGACGATGGCGATGAGTCCGGCGCCGGCCCGCGCGGCGAAGAAGACACCGAGGAACAGTGCGCCGCGGCCGGCGACCTCGGCGATCGCGGCCAGGCGCACGGCGAGTTTTTTCTGGAAGACGCCGGTGAAGATCTGCGACAGCGAGACGCAGAGGAACGAGAGCGAGCCGACGGCGATCGCCAGCCGCACCGCCGGAGTGTAAGGAAAGAATTGGGCGACGAGCGCGGCGAGTCCGAAAAAGAAGACGCCGGAGATGACGCGCAGAGTGAAGATATTGGCCACGATGCGGCGTTCGTCCGCGTCGGGTTCGGAGATCATCTTGATCATCGTGAGCGTGAAGCCGAAGTCGACCAGGATGCCGAAGAACTGGAGGAAGGAGATGGCGGTCGTGAATTCGCCGTAGCCCGCGCGGCCGAGATGCCGCGTCATGATGGCGACGGTGAAGACGCTCAAAAGGACGCCGGTGAATTTTCCGGCGACCTGGACGGCGGTATTTCCCGCGATGGCTCTGGTGAGTGACATGATCTTAGTTTAGCAACGACCTGAATTTATACCACAGGCCGCGCCCTGTCATCTTTGCGGCAGTGAAAGTATAACATGAAGGCCGCGCGACTTTTGACGTTGAGCTTATTTAATGATAAAATGATCATATTGAGGAGGGTTAAACAAAAATAAATCAGCGGTCATGTCATTCCGGAGCTACAATTCTCCTTTATTGCGTTCGGCCGGGTTCAGCGAACCCCGCCGGAAGCTCGTTACCGCTGAACCGAGGCTGTGGACCTGGTTGGCGGGTTTTTTATTTTTGATTATGGCGGCTGCTCCCGGTTTGACCCCGGCCGTCGCCGCCGCGCCCAAATACGCCGCGAAAGAAATGATCCGTTCCGAGCGTCGTCTGATCCTGGCTCCGGGTGAATCAAGGAATTTCACGATCGGCTTCAAGAATCTCGGTTCGTCCGCCTGGCTAGCGGACGGCAATAATTTTGTCTCGATTTATACGTACGGTCCGAAGTATCGCAACAGCGTTTTTGCCGACGCTGGTTGGCTTGGCAAGACCCAGCCGGCCAAACTGACCGAAACCAAGGTCGGTCCCGGTGCCATGGGGCGGATCAGTTTCACTCTTTATGCCCCGCTCGAAACGGGGATATATAAAGAAACCTTCGCGCTCGCAGTCGAAGGACTGGCTTGGATCCCGGGCGGCGAATTCATGATCGAGATCGAGGTCAAGAAACCGGCGCCCAAGACTGTCGGTTCCGTCTCCGGCGTTCTGAGTGATAGTCCGGCAGCCGGTTATAAGGCCTTGCAGATGCTCGTGAGCGATCGGCGGTTGAGTCTCGAAGGCGGCACAACCAAGGAGTTCCGCGTCGGTTTCAAGAACGTCGGGCGCGTTCCCTGGAGCGCCGGCGGCGCAGCTCCGTTAGCGCTCAAGGCCGCGGCCGGCAACGCGTTCAGTTTCCGCGACCCTTCATGGACGGATACTTATACCGCCACGCCGCTCTCGGTTTCGATGATCAAGCCGGGCGAGCTGACTTTCTTCAATTTCAAATTATCAGCGCCGCGCGCGAAAGGGGTCTATCTGGCCAGGTTCACTCTGGCCGCCGGCAACGAGCCGATCGAGGGGGGAGAGATCGAGATTCCGATCGAGGTCCGCGAGGGCACGGTCGCGTCATCAGTGAAGACGCTTTCCGATCCGGGTGTTCCGGTTTCCGGCTCACGCGGTCCGGATATCCGCGTCGGCCTGATCAACCCTGACGATCCCACCCGGCCGGTGACTCTCACGGCCAATGGCTCCTATCGCCTGATGGACAGCTCCGGCAGCGCCGTGGCGACTTTGTCCGGGCCGACCTCGGTCGTTTTCGATCCGGCCTCGCGCACCTACGCCGTCAGCAACGGATCGCTGCGGCAGGTCTTGTCCAAATATATTTATTTCGAACCGGTCGATCCGGCGACGATCTTCGAGATCCTGAGTTATGAGAACCGGCCGACCTGGGACACCTCGATAAATTTCAACAAGTTCCGCGGCAAGATCGAGATCTTTTATGTCCAGACCACCGGCAATTTATGGGTGGTCGAAGTGGTGCCGCTCGAAGATTACATGCGCGGTTTCGCCGAGACTTCGAACGGTTCGCATCTCGAATATCAGAAAGCCCTGGTCACGGCCGCGCGGACCTACGCACTGTTCGTCGTTTCGATCGGCGGCAAACACCAGTCCGAGTTTTTTGATCTGAACACGACCGGCAACGACCAGGTCTACAAAGGTTATGCCTCCGAGCTGATCCGGCCGAACGTGGTCCGGGCGGTTGAAGAGACCAGAGGGATGACGGTCACTTATAATAATGAACTCGTCGTGACGCCGTATTTCTCGCGCTCCGACGGACGGACCCGCGCCTGGACCGAGGTCTGGAGCAGCACTGATCATCCTTGGCTCGTGTCGAAGCCGGCGCCCTACGATCAGGGCAAGGAACTCTGGGGCCATGGTGTCGGCATGTCGGCTTCCGATGCGCTGGGCCGGGCCGAGGCCGGGACCGGCTGGATGGACATCCTGAAATATTATTATACGGGGATTGAACTTCGGCAGGCCTACTAGTAGTATCGGTTTGGAGGGCCTCATGCGAATTGAATATCCAACCCACAAATCGACGTTGATCGGAGCTGGACTCGCGATCGCGTTATTTTTGTCGATGACCCAGCCGCTGGCCGCGGCCGTGCTTCCGGCCGACCTGATCGAGAGCCTGGACCGGATCTATTCTTCTCGTCCCGACCTGCAAGCCTGCTTCCGTCCGGATGATTGGACGGCGATACCTTCGGTCCGCACCAGCGGGATCGTTGACCTCGAAGATTGGGCGGGGAAGTACGGCTACATCGAGTATCCGGCCGTGCTGGCTGGTTTCGCGCCCGCAGCCGCCGGTTCGGATCAGGCCCGGACGGCCGCCCGGCTGCCGCCCGCGCTCGTCGCGCGTTCATTATCTTATATGCCCGAGCTGAAGGCCGGCGCCAGATTCGATTTCAACCGGCTCAGTGCGAGCGCCGTTCTGGTCGTCGACTACAACAGCCGCGAGATCCTGCTCGCCAGGAATTCGCGGACCAGCCATCCCATCGCTTCGATCACGAAGCTCATGACGGCGATGGTCCTGCTTGATCGCAACGCGCAGCTGCGCGGCGCCGTCACGATGACCGCCGACGAGACGGCCCGCGCCGGCGAAGCGAGTCTGAAGGTCCGGGTCTCCGAGAAGCTGACCAGTGTGGACCTGTTCTACGCCATGATCGTCGGTTCGGCCAATAACGCCGCCCATGCTTTGGCGCGCTCGTCCGGACTCACGATCCCGGAGTTCGTGGCGGCGATGAACCGCAAAGCCGCCGCTTTAGGGCTCAGATCATCGGTCTTCGCCGATCCCACCGGGCTCGAGACCGACAACATCTCCACGCCCGTCGATACCGCGGCGCTGGCGATCGAGGCTTTCGACCGGTACTATCTCATCCGCAAAGCCGCGACGACATCGACCTACGACCTGGTCGTGGCCGGCCAGAAGCATCAGCTGAAGAACACCAACGAACTTTTGACCGATGAGGATAACGGACTCATCGTGCTCGGCGGCAAGACCGGCTACTTGAACGAATCGAAGTGGAATCTCGTCACCAAGATCCGCGACGGGGCCAATCGCCCGCTCGTCGTCGTGGTCTTCGGCAGCGACACCCAGCAGCAACTGTTCAACGAAGCGGAAACAGCCGCGCGCTGGGTCTGGCAGAATTACCGCTGGGTCAAGGTGAAATGAGCCTGATCCGCTGAAAACAGGCGGCCAGCCAGCCGTCTTTTTTTTGCCGCGGTCCATGGTTCGGATCCGCCGCGGTCCGGCCTCGACATTTGGCTGCGGGCCGGGTAAGATCATGGCCGTTCTTTTCAAGACCGTGAAAATCGGAGGAGATCATGAAACACGGACAACTGGAAGCGATCGTCGGTTGCATGTCTTCCGGCAAGAGCGAAGAGCTGATCCGCCGTCTGCGGCGGGCGGCCATCGCCAAACAAAAAGTCATCGTTTTCAAACCAGTCCGCGACAGTCGGACTGATGCCGTGACCATCGCTTCGCGCGACGGCCACAGCCACCAAGCGATCTCGGTCGACAACCCCGAAGACATCGGCGCCTGGATCGAAGCCAATGGTTTCGTCGGCGTGGTCGGCATCGATGAAGCGCAGTTCTTCGCGGCCAGCATCGTCGAGGTCGCGGAGAGGCTCGTGGCTTCCGGTCTGCGGGTCATCGTCGTCGGTTTGGATACCGATTTCTTCGGCCGGCCCTTCGGACCGGTGCCGCAGCTCATGGCCGTCGCTGATTCGGTCACGAAGCTGACCGCTGTCTGCGTCTGTTGCGGCGCTCCGGCGACTCGCTCCCAGCTCAAGCGTCCGCCGAGGTCGGCTGACGGCAACATCGTCGTTGGCGGCGACGAACTTTACGAAGCGCGCTGCCGCGATTGTTTCGAAGTTCCGGCCGCCGGCTGATCTCTCATCGCAAAACCCCGTCCTGGAGACGGGGTTTGTTTTTTAAAGTTTCTTGAAAAGTCGGCTACGGATTTTGTCCGATCTCGCCCTGTTTCTTGCGATCCGCTTCGATGAGGCTGAGCAGTTGTCTGCGCACCTCGTGCGGTTTCGGGATCTGTTCGAAAGTAAAACGTCCGATTTCGCTGGCGGTCTGGACGTACACGTAGCCGTAGTTGAACAGGAAGGCTAGAAAACCTTTGCCTTCGGAGGTCACGTCCTGGATCTTGGCCAGATCCAGTTCGGAGATCGTCCGCGAGAACAGGCCACGCTGTTCCACGCTCAGGATGCGGTCGTCGGTCACGATCCAGCCGTCCAGGTAGTAGTCGATGAAATAAGACAAGAAGAAAACCCAGATCATCAGGTAGTAGGCGCTGAGGAGCAGGATCAGGATCGGCCGCGAGTGGGGGCCGAGGAGTAGTTGCGGCCAGAGATTGCTCAGAAGCCAGTCGCCGCCGAACGGTACCGCAGCCAGCACGATGATGAGCAGAATCTCCGCCGCGAAGATCACCCAATGGCGGCGCAGAAAGAAAATCACTTTCTCGTCCGGTTTGCGTTTGATCAGCTGGTCCAGGTTCATATCTGCAGATCGTTCGCGGGGATGATGAATGAGGGAGCGACCTCGATCTGTTCGTTCCAATCGACCCCGGCGAGCGTCTGCCAGGTGAAGAACAGGATGAGCGTCATGCCGGCCAGATAGGCGAACGTGACGAGGAAGCTGAACTTGGTCGTGGCACCGTAGTGGACCAGGTGCTGGATCGCGAAAGCGGCGTAACCCAGGCAGAGTCCGAGGGTCAGGAAATAGGGGATGAGGATGAGTCCGAAAGCGAAAGAGAAGGACATGGATCACTCGATGAGCGGTTTCTGGTTCGCCGGCGGCGTCAGGTTCAGATGCCGGTAGGCGTGTTCGGTGACGACGCGGCCGCGCGGCGTCCGGCTGATGAAGCCGAGCTGCAGCAGGAAAGGTTCGTGGACGAGTTCGATGGTCTCGATCTCTTCCGAGGTCGCCGCGGCGATGGTCTGGAGGCCGACCGGGCCGCCGCCGAATTTGACGATGATGGTCTCGAGGATCAGCCGGTCGGTGCGGTCGAGACCGTGGCGGTCGATCTCAAGCATGCCGAGCGCCGCTTCGATGACGTCAGTGTCGAGGCGGCCGGCGGCTTTGACGTCGGCGTAATCGCGGACGCGTTTCAGCAGGCGGTTGGCGATGCGCGGGGTGCCGCGGGAACGGGTCGCGATGAGCGCGGCGGATTCGGCTGGCAGTTGCGCGCCAAGGATCACGGCGCTGCGCTGGATGATCTTGGTCAGCTCTTCGACGGTGTAGAGGTCGAGATGATAGGTCGCGCCGAAGCGGTCGCGGAGCGGCGCGGAGATGAGGCTCAGGCGCGTCGTGGCGCCGATGAGCGTGAAGCGCGGCAGGTCGAGGCGGACGGTGCGCGCCGAGGGGCCTTTACCGATGACGATGTCGAGCGCGAATTCCTCCATGGCCGGGTAGAGCACCTCTTCGATGACCTTGTTCAGCCGGTGGATCTCGTCGATGAACAGCACATCGCCGTTCTCGAGATTGGTGAGCACGGAGGCGATGTCGCCGACGCGTTCGAGCGCCGGACCGGAGGTGGTGCGGATGTGGACGCCGAGTTCCTCAGCGATGATGTGCGCGAGCGTGGTCTTGCCGAGGCCTGGCGGACCGTAAAGCATGACGTGCTCGATCGGTTCGCCGCGGCGTTTGGCGGCCTCGATGAAGATATCCAAATTCTCGCGGAGCTTGGTCTGGCCCACGAATTCGCAGAGCCGTTTCGGCCGGAGCGTCAGATCGAAGACTTGCTCGTCTTTTTCGGCGCGCGGTTCGAGCAGATCCTCCACTTTTTTGTCGTTGACGTCGAAGTCAGGCATAGGCTGTGATGACCTTATTGTAGCCGAGAACGCGGGAAAATCACAGCTCGCTGGGCGTTGCCGCCGCGCGACTGTCAATTGGGGCGGCGGTGCGGTAGATTATGTAGGTCTATGGATTGGGGAACCATCATCTTCATCGCCGTTTATATCCTTTTGGTCACGTCCGCGCTGGCCGGGTTGTCGGCCGCGCCGTGGATCCCGACGCGCAAGAAAGAGCGCGACGCGCTGGTCGGATTATTGAGTTTGCAGCCCGGCGACACGGTCTATGATCTCGGCTGCGGCGATGGCGGAGTTCTGTTCGACCTCGCCGCGCGGTTTCCGGAAGCGAAGTTCATCGGCTTCGAGATCTCGCTGTTGCCTTATGCCCTGGCGCAGCTGCGCCGTCTGTTCGCCGGGCGCCGCGGGGCCAATGTCCGCATTTTGTTGCGCGATCTGTACGGCCAGGATCTGAGCGACGCGACCGTGATTTTCATCTTCCTGATGCCCAAGGTCTACGACCGGCTGAAGAAAAAATTCGCCGCGGAACTCCAGCCGGAAGCGATGGTCATTACCGAGGTCTGGCCGTTCGAGGGGATCGAGCCGGTTCGCCTGGTGAAGGAACCCGGGCGGGTCCAATTGCGCGTGTATCAAGGGCGGCAATTCCGCGGGTGAATTTTGCCGGCAGTCAACGAAATAAAAGAGCCTCTCCAGAGAGAGGCTCTTTTGGTGCCCAGGGCCGGACTCGAACCGGCATGCCTTGCGGCGGGAGATTTTAAGTCTCCTGTGTATGCCATTTCACCACCCGGGCGTGTGGCAAGCTTAATAAAAAGGACGCTGGTTGTCTATCGTCAGCGGCGTCTGTTGGCGCAGACATGAAAATCCCATCACCTCGTCCGACAGAGTCGTCCGAAAAACCGACCTTAGTCTCTCAGAAACGCCTCGGCTGCTCGGCTTCCAGTGCTGTCCATTGGATCGCTGGCGAGCGACACAGTGAGGGGTTGTTAACTGTCACAAAATCTCCTTCTTACCGCCCGCGGCGGTACTCGGAAATTTCGGACGTTAACAAAAAAAGCCCCGGCTGAGCGGCCGGGGCGGCGAGACAAGAAGACAATGATCAGAAGTTGAGCCAAGCGTTCCTGCCGACAAGATGGTTCGGAGCGTCGGTCAAAAGTCCGTCTTTCCAGAAGTCGGCGCGGTTCCACTTGCGCGTTTCGCGCAACAGTCCCAGGGCGTCAAGTTCGGCTCCGAGGCAGTTTCCGACTTGGTCGCCGTGGCGCAGGTGAGCGCTGAGCGAGCCGCAGCCGACGGTGATCTCATGGGATTCGCCATGATGGTTGCCGTCGCGGCGCTCGTCGCGGCTGTCTGTCTCTTGCGTCCGATGGCAGAGCGTGATCTTGCCGTCATCGGCGCAGTCAGCGGGCAATTCGGTGCAGACGTCATCGTCGGAGCAGTAGAAGCCGCTCGGGCAACCGACGTCCGCGGAACAGGCTTCATCGCTGCCTGATTCGACGCACTGGCCGTTGAGGCAGTCCTCGTCTTCATCGCAATCGGAATTGGCCGAACAGTCCGCCGGCGGTTCCGCTTTTACGCAGTCGCCAGTGCGGCAGACCCGGCCTTCCGGACATTCGCCGTCATTGGCGCAGTCCGCCGGCGGTTGGACGCAGGTCCAGCCGTAGCAGATCTTTCCCGCGGCGCATTCGCTGTCGAGTCGGCAGCCGGGGCGGACGCAGGATCCGTCTTTGCAGACCAGATGTTCGCCGCAGTCAGACTGGGCATCGCAGGTTTGCGGCGGCAGTTCGACGCAGTGCTCGTCGCGGCAGGTCGATCCTTCGGCGCAGCCGCTGTCCTGGAGGCATTCCGGTTCCGGCGGCGCCGCGCAGACCCCGCCTTCACAGGCGAGTCCGGGCTGGCAGTCGGCGTTCGCATAGCAATGCTGTCCGGCTGGCTGGGCTTCGTCGCAGACGCCGTCCAGGCAGATGAGCCAGGGCTGGCAGTCGGCGTTTTCATAGCAGCTGCCGTCTTCCGGGCTGAGCGCCACGCAGGCGCCGTTGTTGCAGATCTGGCCGCTGGCGACGCAGTCGGAGTCGACGGCACATTCAGGTGCCGCGCTTGCGACACAGCGGTCATCGACGCAGGCGTTGCCGTTCGGACAATCGGCGTCATCGGCGCAGTAGCCGGCGGGCATTCCGAGCGGCACGACAAAGCCGCCGCAGGCCGGGAGCAGAGTCAGGATAACCAGCGCGAGAGCCGCAGCTAGCAGCGAACTGAGCTTCGACATGTGTTGTCTCCTTGGTTGTTCAAAGAACTTGAGCCTAGTCTAGGCTTTTAGGGCGTAGTGTCAAGCCGGCGTCATCGGAGTCCCGGCGGCCCTGCGACAATCAGGCTGCTGTGATATAATTTACAAGTAATTCAATCACGCAATGTTTATGGCCAAGACCTGTATTTTGTGCGGTTATTCACCGGCACGGGCGCTCAAACCAGCCGGGGAGCCGGAGGATTGTCCGAAGTGCCACGCCAAGGATTCGGTCCAGCAGAACGAAGAATCGGACGAAGAATAATAGCGATGCCAACCTCGAAGTTCGAGATCATCATCATCGGTTCCGGGCCGGCCGGCATCGCTGCCGCTGAGGCTGCCCATGCCGCCGGAGCCAGATCCATCGCCCTCGTCGAGTCCGCGCCGCGGCTCGGCGGCGAATGTCCGAATTGGGGGTGCATCCCGACCAAGTCGCTTTTGAGTTCGATCGAGGGCATTGTTGCCGCGAAACATCAGGGTCGGCCTGCCAGCGAGCTGCCCAAGATCGGCGTCGATTTCGGCTCCTTGCTCAAGCGTGAACGCCGGGTCGTCGACATGATCACCGGCGGCGGCCGGATCGAGCGGGTCTTGGACAGCCTGGGCGCCGAACTTCTTCGCGGCCATGCTGCCTTCGTCGGTCCCAACGAGATCGAGGTCTCGGGCAAACGGTACGCGGCGGAAAAATTCGTCGTTGCCGTCGGTGGTATTTCGACTGTGCCGCGGATACCAGGCTTGATTGAAACGGGTTATCTGACCGTCAGGGATATTCTTGCGCTCGGCAAAACGCCGCGGTCGCTCGCCATCATCGGCGGCGGCCCGGTCGGCTGCGAGTTCGCCCAGATCTTCGCGCCTCTCGGTGTGGCCGTGACCATCATCGAGTTCGCCGACCATATCTTGCCGCGCGAAGACGCAGAGATCGCGGCAATCGTGGAGCAATCTTTCCGCGATCAGAAGATCGGGTTGCTAACCTCTGCCAAGATCGAGTCTGTCGGCCAGGAGCGCGATGCGGTCGTACTCGCGGTACGGCTACGCGATGGTTCGGCGCGCCAGGTCAGGGCGGAGAAAATATTTTTGGCCGCTGGCAAGAAGCCCGATCTCTCCGGGCTGGGGTTGGAGACAGTCGGGGTGCAACGCGATGTCGAAGATCGGATCAAATTTAATGATTTTTTTCAGACCGAAAATCCCGCCATTTACATCGCTGGAGATGCCGCCGGTCGGCTGATGTATACGAGCGTCGCGCATCGGGAGGGCTCTGCCGCCGGACATAACGCCATCAAAGGGAATGTGGTCAGGGTCGATCTGTCAGTCCTGCCGCGCGGCACTTATTGCCACCCCGAGGTCGGCTCCGTCGGTCTGACGGAAAAAGAAGCGCGCGATCAGGGTTATGACGTGGGCGTCGGCCGGGCGCCATATTCGATGCTTTCGCGGTCGCTTACGAGCGGCGAGACGGAGGGTCTGGTCAAGATCGTCGCTGATAAAAAGACGGGCTTGATCCTGGGCGGGCATATCGTCGGCCAGTCCGCCTCCGAACTGGTACACGAGATCGCGCTTGCGATGTACACCGGGCTGACTTACCAGGATTTCTCCAACATGATCCACGCGTTTCCGACCTTTGCCGAGGGAATCGGAGTTGCCGCGGGAAATGTTGATTGACGCTGCGGTCATCGTATAAAAAACACCCAAGCTTTCGCTTGGGTGTTTTTGGAGCGGGTAAGCCGCCGGACAGAACCTCGTCCGCTGCGGCGAACTCGGTTCGTCCGATGATGCGGCTTGCGCCGAGAAGTGCTCGCCGTAGCTCGGTATTTGTAGTGTCGGCCAGCACAGCGGGCCGACTGCGTCGTAGGGGGCCGGCGTGTCCGGCCCCTCCCAAGCATCCACGAAAAAACGCCCCTTAGTAGGGACGTTTTTTCGTGGAGCGGGTAGGGGGAGTTGAACCCCCATCTCCACCTTGGCAAGGTGGCATAATAGCCGCTATACGATACCCGCGTTGTGTACGCAAGCGGTATTTTACGGGAGCCGGCCTTTATTTGTCAATGTCAGCGGCCAATTCTTCGCTGAATTGATATTTTCGCCGCCGAATCAGGTACGCGCCGCCCGCCACCGCCGCTCCAGCTGCGGTCGCGGCCAGCGGCCAGAGCCAGTTGGCCGCTCGGATGGCTGGCAGCTCGACGGCGGGAGACAGATTGATATTCAAAGCATCGGCTGCACGCGCCGTTTCTTTTTCAGGTTCCGCAATCACTGGCGCGGGTAGCAGTCGGGGTGAGCGCGTCAGGAATAATTCCGGCGACGCGGATCTGTTCCGGAACACGCCGGTCAGTTCGATCCGGTCGTTCAGGTTCAGCCGCGGCGCCGGCGATGTTTTCGCGTAGCGGACCATGAGTTCGGTTTCGCCGCTTTCGTCAATCAGTTTGAACCAGGTCGAACCGATCTTGGACACCTCGCCGGAAATATTCACGAGCAGTGGTCCGTCCAGATCAGGTAGGTCAGCTGAACCAACCACGCGTGGTTCCAGAGTCATTCCTGGCCGGATCACTTTCAAGCCGGTTTTGGCCGACACGCTGAGGCGTGGCCCTGGCGAGCCGGTCGTTAGGCGCCCGGTCAATTCAACTTCGTCTCCGACGGCCGGCGGACGCTCCGGTGTTCCGTATAATCTGACCGTGAGGCCGGCGCTGCCGTCCGGATCCTGGATTCCGAAGATCGTCTTGGAAATCGCGCCTGGCGAGATATTCACCACGCCGCGCACTAGCACTTGGTCGCTTTCCGCCAGCGCGACCGCGTCGGCGATGGTGAGCGGCGGCGGGGCCGCCGGTTCGTCATCGGACGCGCTCGTTTCCTCGGTCGTGGAAACGACAGCTTCGGGATCAGCAGTGGCGGCCGCAGTCATGACAACGGCCGAATTCGGCAGCCCCGGCGTCGGTTCCGACCAAACCCAGATTTGGCCAGACCAAGCGAAGGAATCGCCTTCTTGAGCTTGGTCGTAGGTCGCGGCGGAGACCATTTGTCCGGCCGCATTGAATAGGCGAACCTGATCGCCGTTATTGTTCAGGGCCAGGCCGGACGACGATCTGGCGACGAGCAGTAGTCCGTGGTCCGCGATGACGGTCGTGGCCGGGAAGACGTAGGGACGACTGCCCCCTTCGGCATCATCCAGCTGCCAGCCGGCCAGGTCGACCGGGTATTCGCCGTCGTTGCGCAACTCGATCCATTCCAAGTCGTCGCTGCCGATCGGGTCGGGCAGGAATTCATTGATCGCCACCGTCACTTCAGCCGGCGGCGGATCCGGTGTTGCGACGTCAGCGGTCGTTCTGTCGGTCGCTGCGCTCGCGGTCGTTTCAATGGTTTCCGCTGCGACCGGCGTCGCCTCGGGAGCGGCGGCCGCTGTCTGTTCTGTTGGCGGCGCTGCCGCGACCGGAAAGACATTGGCTTGTCCCGGCGTCGGTCCGGTCGTCCAACTCCAGATCCCGCTCGCGTCGATCGCGTAAGCCGAACCATCTTCGACCGGACCGGAGTAGCTGACGCGCGCCAGCTGGTTTTCAGCGCAGGATAATTCCAGCATCCCTCCGCTGTTCGTGAGCGTCAGTCCGGTTTCCGCGAAAAGGAAGTAATGGAAGCTGCGGGCCGCCAGTGTGATCTCGGGTAACGTGTAGTCGTGTTTGCCGGGGATCCGAAGCAGGCAGTCGGCCAGGTTGGCGTCCGTCGTCCCGTAATTCTCGAGTTCGATGAATTCGCCGTCAGTATCGCGTCCGACCGGATCCGGCAGCAGTTCGCTGATACGCAAGGTAGACGGGCTAGTGATCGCTGCCGCATCTGCGGTAGTCGTTGTTGTCGTTTCGGTCGGAGTCGCGATATTTTCGCTCGTGGTTTCCGTGGCCGCTGGTTCGCCGACGACCGTCGCGTCGGCACAGGTACAACTGCAGACGGACGGGTTCTGTTCCAGATCAGCCGTCTGAGCCGCGGCGGTCGCGCCGATGAGGAATGTCGCTAAGACGAGGATCGAGACGGTGGGTATCGCGAACCGCGAACGTTGGCGCATAGGCCGATGGGTTAGGGGATTAGGCGCGCTTTGCTTACAGTATCTGAAAAATAGTGTCAAATGAATGACACTATTTTCAGGACCAGACGCGGATTTTAGCTCAGCGGACAATAAAAAACCGGGTTTTTAGGCCCGGTCCTTGCTGATTTCGGTCACAACATCCGCCTCAGTGTCTCCCAGAGCACCTTGTTCGTCCTGCCGATGAAGTGGTTGTCACGTTCGGTCATGATCACTCTTGATCCGAGCGCTTCTTTGTATCTTATCGCGTGATCGAACGGCACGAGCGGATCGTTCTTGGATTGGATGGCGATGAATTTTTCCGCCCGCGAACGCACCAGCTCCCAGTCGACGCGATGTTCGAAAAAGTTCGTCAGCGGTTTCAGGTTGACGGTGGCGGCGAAAGGCGAGCCGACGGTGATGAGCGCGCGGATCGGTTTCTTGGCGGCGAATTCCAAAGCCCGGAGCGCGGTGACGCCGCCGAGGCTGTGGCCGATGACGATGGTCGAACTGTCCCAGTCGGCGGCACGTTTAGACGCCATGTTCAGCCAGCGGCTATAGCTTGGTTTCAGCGGATCGGGGAAGAATGGCGCCCAGACTCGGATGCTGCGTTCTTCCAGCAATTGGTGCAGCCAAGGGAACCAGATCTTGGTCGGATTTTCGGCGTAGCCGTGGAGTAACACGACCTCGGTGGCATTCTTCATAGTCCTTTCATTATAGTGGCTGTGCCGCGCGAGCGCCAGCGTTCGTATAGAGAAAGCCCCGTAAAGAGCCTCGCTTCGTTCGGCTCCATGGGGCACGTAAAAACCGCAGACAAGCTGCGGTTTTTACGTGGTGCGGGCGAGAGGACTTGAACCTCTAATCCCTTCCGGGAACCAGCTCCTAAGGCTGGCGCGTCTGCCATTTCGCCACGCCCGCACGGTGTAATGTGTTGCGAGAGAGTGCAGGAGTGAGGGAGTCGGGGAGTTGCTGCGTATCTTAACTCCCACACTCCTCCACTCCTGCACTCTATTATATATTGCCCCACTCAATAATGGTATTTCTTGCCCGCTGAAATGGTCGCAGAGCGGTACAGCTGTTCGAGCAGGATGATCCGCGCCATTTCGTGAGTGAAGGTCAGCCCGGAGAGGGAGATCTTCTTTTGGGCCAAGGTGCTGATCTTGCCGTCGAGTCCGGCCGCGCCGCCGATCACGAAGACCAGATGCCGGCCCGAAGCACCGCTCGTCTCGAGCCATTTCGCCAAGCTCTCGGAATCAGTCTTTTCGCCGCGGCGATCGAGAGTGATGACCGCGGCATCCTTCGGCAATCGGGCAATCAGCCGCGCAGCCTCATCCGCCATGGATCTTTCCGGTCCGAAAGAAGGCGTGATCGGCGCCGCCGCCACTTCCACGACCTCGATCTTGGCGAACGGCCGCAGCCTTTTCAGGAATTCGGCCTGAGCCGCTTGCCAGTGGTCTTCCTTAAGTTTTCCGACCGTCAGAACAGTGATTTTCAGCATATTTAAGCCCAGGCTGATTATATGGATACCGAGACATCTTGCCAAGTAGCCAAGTTTGTGCTAACTTATTATGTTTACCAGCTTTCCGGGTAGACGAGTTCGTTCACAATCAATCAGGCAGCTATCGGGCCGTTTCGGCTGCTGGGTTGCCAGGAGGTCATCATGGAACGCATCGTTGCCCACGCTTGTGAGAACAAGCGCCAAAAAGCGACAGCGCGGGGGAACGAGAGTTCCGCTCCGGGCTGGTTCCGCCGTGTCTTGATCCGGCTCGCTGGTTTCGTCTTGAAGCTTGCGCAGTCGGCGCTCGGACGCCTCGATATCGGATCGCGCCAAGACCGGCTCGTGGCCCGGCAGCAGATCCTCGCGCAGCCCGCCCTGCTGAGCTATGTGTTCGATTCCGCGAGCGACGCGATCATCGTGTCGGATCTGCGCGGCACGATCACCATGTTCAACAAGGGAGCCGAGGATATCTTCGAGATCGAGGCCGATCTGGCCAAGGGCGATAACTTGTTCCGGCTCTGCACCGAACGCGTACGGATCAATGGTCCGGACGTGAGCCAGATGCTCTGCCAGAACAGCGAGATCCGCAACCTGCGCACCCAGTTCGTGGGCTTGCGCGGCAAGATGACCCCGGGTCTGCTCACGTTGAATTTCGTGTGCGACGACCAGGGTCGGGAAGTGGCGATCGTCGCCGTGATCAAGGATAACACCGAGGTCGAGAAATTGACCCACACTGATGCCCTGACCGGTTTGTACAATCGCCGCTACTTCGATCACAAGATCAGGGAAGAGTACAATATGCTTTCCCGCGGCCAGATCCGCGAGATGACGCTCTTGTTCCTGGACATCGATTTCTTCGGGAACTTCAACAAGGAGTACGGCCACCAGATCGGAGATCTGGTCCTCCAGAAGGTCGGCGAAGTGCTGATGAATACCGTCCGCATCAGCGATGCGGCGACGCGTTACGGCGGCGAAGAGTTCGCCGTGATCGCGCCGCTCACGAACGAAGCTGGCGGACAGCTCCTGGCGGAACGCATCCGCCAGCGCATCTCGGAGATCCGGATCAGCATTCCCGGTAAGAAGGACGTCCGGATCACCGCTTCGATCGGGGTGAAGACGCACCGCTACCAGGAGCAGGAAACAGTCACGGTTCTCATCCAGCAGGCGAATATGGCCATGCTTGAAGCCAAGCGCGCGGGACGTAACCGCACGCATATCGGCTAGAGCCAGGTCTCCGGCCCCTGTCCGAACTTTCGGACGGGGGCCTTTCTTTATATATAGCGCGGGCGTCCAGCTGGCGCGGCAGCCGGTTGACAATCGACCGCCAATAGCTTAAGAAAGAGCTAAGTCCCGTTCTTTTACCAAAGCCAATCCGCGCCAGGAGGACAGCGATGAAAGACCAGAAAGAGAACAGCAACTACCTTGTGCCGATGGTCGTGGAACAGACACCGCACGGCGAACGTTCCTTTGACATCTATTCCCGCCTGCTCAAGGATCGCATCATTTTTTTGGGCAGCCAGGTCGATCCGGCCAGCGCTGGCTTGATTGTCGCTCAGATGCTGTTCCTGGACGCTGAAAATCGGGACAAGCCGATCAGCCTCTACATCATGAGTCCCGGCGGATACGTCACGGCCGGTCTCGCCATCTACGACGTGATGCAGCTCATCCACGCGCCGGTCTCGACGATCTGCATGGGCCAGGCCGCTTCGATGGGCGCCGTCCTACTCTGCGCCGGCGCCAAAGGCCTGCGCTACGTGCTGCCGAACGCCGAGGTGATGATTCACCAGGTCCTCGGCGGCGCTGAAGGCCAGGTCGCGGACGTGAAGATCCGTGCGGCTCACATGGACAAGACCAATGAGCGCTTGCTGAGGATCATTGCGGAACATACGGGCCAGTCCCTCGAGAAGGTCCGCCGGGACGCCGATCGCGACAACTTCATGTCGGCCGAAGAAGCCGTCGCTTACGGCCTCGCCGACGCGATCATGCAGAAAGCTCCGTTCGTCAAGAAGTGATCGTCGCCGTTCTGGCGCCGCGATCCAGCCGGTCAGGGTTCGCCTGGCCGGTTTTTTTATCGGCGGCCGGAATCTTCGAGGCTGCGCCCTCGCGGCTGAAAAAATAGTGATAATTATTTTCAATCGTTCTCATTGCGCCCGGCGCGCTGATTGCCCGCGCGCGGTCTCCGGAGAAAAGGTGCGCTTGTCCACAATCAGTGGATATCCTGCCCGGCAGCAGCGGTTTTAAGCTCAAATGGGGCACACCAGCCCCATCTTGACACTCCCTTGCCGCGGGTCTTGACAGGTTTTTTGATTTAGTCCATAATGGACCCACGTTCGAAATAGACGATTGTCCACAAATAGCCGGTTGAGAGGTCGTCTGTCGCGAACGGTTCGTAAACTATGCAAAACAAGGTTTCATCAATTTCAAGCGGCTGACTTCATCCGAATTGTTGATGTAAGTTTCGACCGCTTGGAAGGCGGTCTTTTTTAAAGGGTTCACGGATTTGGCCTCGTAAGCAGACAACGATGACAGCGCGTCTCGTTCTCTACTTCTGGGGCTGAACGCCACGGAAAAGACGTTCGCACCAGGGACTTTGACAATTGAATTAGCAAGTCGAGAGAAGGTCTAAACGTCAACAATACAGCTGACACGAAGACGAGGACGTTTTCGTGTTTCAGTGGTGAGAGAGCAATTAAGGGCACATGGTGGATGCCTCGACACAAAGGGCCGATGAAGGACGTAGCAGCCTGCGAAAAGCTCCGGGGAGGTGGCAAGCAACCTTTGATCCGGAGATGTCCGAATGGGGAAACCTGGTCTGGCGTTGAGTCAGATCGCGATCCAGGGTGACCTGGTGAGCGGGTACCCGCTGAAGTGAAACATCTCAGTAAGCGGAGGAAAAGAGAAAAATTCAGTCGTTAGTCTCAGGCCGCGTTTAACGCGGCAACGCGTCATGCGCGTCTGAGTCTAGCGGCTACATTCCCTGAGTAGTGGCGAACGAAAGGGGAGGAGCCCAAACCTATTCCATGGTTTGCCGCACCGAGTTCGGATAGCAATATTCGTACCACGGGTGGCAAATAAAGATGCGAGTCGTTGTGGAGCAGGTGTAGATCGGGTTCTGCTGGGGGCGCTCGTAACACCCCGGCGAAGGCGTGTTTCTTAGTCGAACGAGCTGGAAAGCTCGGCCAAAGACGGTGATAGCCCGGTAGGTAAAAAGAAACTCGTCTCCGTAGCAGAACTACGTAAGTAATCCGGGACTCGTGAAATCCCGGATGAATCAGCGACGACTATGTCGCAAGGCTAAATACTCTTTGTGATCGATAGTGAACAAGTACCATGAGGGAAAGGTGAAAAGTAGCCCGGGAGGGCGATGAAATAGTATCTGAAACCGTGTGCTTACAAGGAGTTAGAGCCCCAAGTCAGGCGCAAGCCTGGCGGGGTGATAGCGTTCCTATTGAAGAATGAGCCGACGAGTTAGCTGCGTGTCGCTTGGTTAAGCCCCTGAGGGGGTGGAGCCGTAGTGAAAGCGAGCCTTAACGGGCGCAGTCGACTTTCAACTCTGAGCCGGATTTATTCGGCCTGGAGTTGATTGTCGACAGGTGGCACGCACTAGACCCGAAACCCGGTGAGCTAGCCATGACCAGGATGAACCAGGGGTAAAACCCTGGGGAGGTCCGAACCCACATGCTGTGCAACACATGGGGATGAGTTGTGGCTAGGGGAGAAATTCCAATCGAACTGGGTGATAGCTGGTTCTCCGCGAAATAGCTTTAGGGCTAGCGTTGAGCGCTGAAACGTGTGGGGGTAGAGCACTGAAAGGGAACCGGTGGAGTAATCCTACGGTTTCCTACCAAACTCCGAATACCACGCGCGAATGCTCGGCAGTCAGACTATGGGGGCTAAGCTCCATCAGTCGCAAGGGAAACAGCCCATGATCTCCGACTAAGGTCCCTAAATCTCAGCTAAGTGTGAAAGGCGGTAGGGTGACTTATACAACCAGGATGTTGGCTTAGAAGCAGCCATCATTTAAAGAAAGCGTAACAGCTCACTGGTCAAGTTATCCCGCGCCGAAAACATACCGGGGCTCAAGCTGAGTACCGAAGTCGAGGGCTTGTCCCGCAAGGGGCGAGCGGTAGCGGAGCGTTCTCTGGTGAGTGAAGTCGGACCCGTGAGGGCCGGTGGACGCCAGAGAAGTGCGAATGTCGGCATAAGTAGCATAAATGAAGGCGAAAACCCTTCACGCCGTAAACCCAAGGTTTCCTGGGCAACGCAAATCGTCCCAGGGTTAGTCGGTCCTAAGGCGAGGCCGAAAGGCGTAGTCGATGGACAGCTGGTTAATATTCCAGCACTTCCGTACGCGTCGATGGGATGACGCATATCGAAATTCCGAGCGATCTTCGGCTATGATCGTCGCGAGGGCGCAAGAGGGCTGCTTGGTAAATCCGGCAGCGTAAATCAAGCGCTCGTCGAAAGCCGGCCGCGAGGCTGGCAATTCGGAAGCACGAGGTGCCTAGAAAAGTCTCTAGAGCTATCGCGTGCGGAAACCGTACCATAAACCGACACAGGTGGGTGGGCACAAGCGTGCCAAGGCGAACGAGAGAACCATCGTTTAGGAACTCGGCAAAAAAGTGGCCGTAACTTCGGGATAAGGCCTGGCCGTCGAAAGACGGCCCGCAGCAAGCGTATGCTTTCCGACTGTTTACCAAAAACACAGGTCCCTGCTAAGCCGCAAGGCGATGTATAGGGGCTGATGCCTGGCCAGTGTCAGAACGTTAAGGAGAGAGGTGAAACTCGTCGCAAGACGGATGTAGCTTTGAACCGAAGCGCTGATGAACGCCGGCGGTAACTATAACCGTCCTAAGGTAGCGAAATTCCTTGTCGGGTGAGTTCCGACCCGCACGAATGGCATAACGAGGGAGCAACTGTCTTAACGATGGACTCGGCGAAATTGCAAGGGGAGTGAAGATGCTCTCTACCAGCAGCTGGACGAAAAGACCCCGTGAAGCTTTACTACAACTTGCTATTGGATTTAAGTTGCGCATGTTCAGCGTAGGTGGGAGCCTTCGGGCGCCAATGAGACACCACCCTTGTGTTATTTAAATTCTAATCCTGTGACTTCACAGGTCGCGAAAAGTTCTTGCCCGGTTCGCCGGGCGCGTTCCTTACATTTTTCGCGATCGTTGCAGTCACAGGAGACAGTAGCTGGTGGGTAGTTTGACTGGGGCGGTAGCCTCCTAAAAGGTAACGGAGGCGTTTACAAAGGTAGGCTTAGCTCCGATGGAAACGGAGCTGGACGCGCAAACGCACAAGCCTGCTTTACTGGAAGTCCGACAAGACGACCAGTCGCGAAAGCGGAAGTTAGTGATCCGACGATCCAATATAGGATGGTCGAAGCTCAACGGATAAAAGCTACTCCGGGGATAACAGGCTGATCGGGTCCAAGAGTCCACATCGACGACCCGGTTTGGCACCTCGATGTCGGCTCATCGCATCCTGGGGCTGGAGAAGGTCCC